>JBDZVW010000537.1:0-1713 GCA_040255885.1 Betaproteobacteria bacterium | reverse complement strand
AACCGCTGGCAGCGTTTTGTGCGTTACGTGTGGGACAGAAAGAAAGGACGCTGACCCCGGATTGATAAATTGCAATTCCGTCGCAAGGCCGTGTGGCCGGAAAATGCTTCGACATTTCGACAAGGAGACGCAATGAACGCGCCGGACTTCAGCACCTTCCTGAGTTTCAGCATGTCGCCGCTGGAAATCGTGATCCGCGGGACGCTGATGTACTGGTTCCTGTTCCTGCTGCTGCGTTTCATCCTGCGCCGCGACACCGGCTCGGCCGGCATTTCCGGCATCCTGTTCGTGGTGCTGCTGGGCGATGCGGCGCAGAACGCGATGATCGGCAACGGTCACACGATCGGTGACGGCGGCCTGTTGATCGTGACGCTTGCCGCATGGAACCTGCTGCTGGACTGGGCAGGCACGCATTGGAAGTGGGTGGCGCGCCTGACCGACGCCCCGCCGGTGCTGCTGGTCCGCCGTGGCCGGCTGATCGATCGCAACATGCGCCGCGAACTGGTCACCCGCGAGGAAATCGAATCCAAGATGCGCTCCCAGAGTCTGGAGAGCCTGAATCAGATCAAGGCGATGTACCTGGAAGGCGACGGCAGCTTTAGCGTGATCAAGGCGAATGAGTGATCGGCGCATCGCCGCCCGTGTCCGAAGCCGATCATTTCCACTCGCCGCGCAGCGCCAGCACCGTCCGCTGCAGGCCTTCCGGCGTGACCTGTTGCGGCGCCAGCGGCGGCGCGGCGGCCAGCGCCACGCCGAGCGACAGCCGGCGCGGCAGCCCGCTCATCGCGCGTCCGCCGCGGCGGCTGAAATAGCTTTGCCACAGGCCGCGCAGGGCCATCGGCACCACCGCTACCGGCGTGCGCTCGATGATGTGCCGGATGCCGGGCTTGAACGGGTACATTTCGCCGGTATCGGTAATGCGGCCCTCGGGGAAAATGCCGATCAGATCGCCCTGCTGCAGCGCCTGCGCGATTTCGTCGTATGCCTTTTCGAGCAGCACCGGATCCTCCCGGGCAGAGGCGATCGGGATCGCCCGGCCGGCGCGGAAGATGAAATTGAGCACGGGAACGCGGAAAATCGCGTGGTCCATCACGAAGCGGATCGGCCGCGGACAGGCGGCGGCGATGATCAGCGCGTCGACGAAGCTGACGTGGTTGCACACCAGCACCGCGGGGCCTTTTTCCGGAATGTGTTCCAGGCCCTCCTTGCTGACGCGATAGATCGAATGCACCAGCAGCCATGCCAGGAAGCGCATCAGGAATTCCGGCACCAGCGTGTAGATGTAGACGGCGACCGCGCCGTTCAGCACGGCCGTGACCAGAAACACCTGCGGGATCGTCACTCCGGCCTTCAGCAGCACGATCGCCAGCAGCGCCGCAACCACCATGAACAGCGCGTTCATGATGTTGTTGCAGGCGATGATGCGCGACTGATGCGCGGGATCGCTGCGGCTCTGGATCAGCGCGTAGAGCGGGACGCCGTAAAGGCCGCCGAAGACGCCGATCAGAACGAGGTCGACACAGATGCGCCAGCTGCCCGGCTGCTGCAGAAAGCCGAGCACACCGGCGGCGCCGTGCTGGGCAGCTGCGGGCGACGCGAAATACAGATCCAGCGCAAACAGTGTCAGGCCGATCGAACCGAATGGCACCAGCCCGATCTCGACCTTGCTGCCCGACAGCCGCTCGCACAGCAGCGAGCCGGTGCCGATGCCGA
>JBDZVW010000536.1:0-1715 GCA_040255885.1 Betaproteobacteria bacterium | reverse complement strand
CTTGCCGACACGCTCGCCGACGTGCGTGCCGGCCCACATCAGCGGCAGCATCAGCGCCGCCACCAGCAGCGCGTAACGGCTGTAGAACCCGGCCAGCGCATTGCCCGACACCAGCGCGATCATCTCGAACAGCCACAGCACCGACAGCGTGGCGCGGAACTGCGCCCGGGTGACCCGCCGTAAATGCATGTAGACCACCACCGCGGTCCCGCCGCCGCCCCCGAACATGGCATCGATGAAGCCGCCGATCGAGCCGGCCGGCAGCGCCCAGCGCCGCGAGCAGGACGCATCGCGCCAGCCCAGATGCGGCGCTACGATCACGTAAACGCCATAGGCGGTCGTGAGTCCGCCGAGAAATTTCAGCAGCAGGCGATTGTCGAGGCTGTGCAGCAGATACAGCCCGAGCGCGACACCGGCAAGCGCCGGCCACACCAGCGCCCGCAGATCGGGCCATGCAACTTCGCGGAAATCGCGCACGAACAGCACCGACAGCAGCACGAACGTGATCGTGTTCATCAGCGGCGCCGCCGCGTGCACCGGCAGCACGTAAGTGAGCAGCGGCATTGCGACCAGCGACGTGCCGAAACCCGATATGCCGCGCACTACGTAGGCGGCGAAGATCACGCCGCCGATGTAGAACAGATGCAGGAGTGGAACCTCGGGCATGTCGTCGCGGATTCTTCTCAATGCGCGGCGGCAGGCCGTCCCATCAAGCGCCGCGCCTGCACGACGCAGAACAGGCCGGCAACGGCGACAGCCGCCAGCATCCAGAAAGTCAGATGATAGCTGCCGATAAAACGGTAGGCGGTCGCGAACACCGCCGGCCCGGTCATGATGCCGCCGAAGTTCCACACCATCGCGCCGCCGGTCGCGACGCCGGCGGCGCCGCGCGGACTGAGTTTCGCAAACTCGGCCAGAAACACGCCGTTCCAGCCGACGGCGCTGGCGCCGAATATCGCAAAAGTGGCGCATACCGCACCCAGCGGCCAGTCGGACGTCATCGTCGCGGTGGCGATGCACGACGCAATCATCACCGCGCTGATCACGATCAGCATCACCACCGCACGGCCGCTGCGGTCGGCCAGCCAGCCCCAGAACACGCGCGCGGCACCGCCCGAGACCTGGATCAGCGAAAATATCAGCCCCGCTGCGATCAGGCCGTAATCGCTCTCCTCGACCAGCATCGTCACCGCGAACGACGTCAGCGAGAGTTGCACGAACGAGAAGAAGAACGAGCCTGTCGCCAGCCAGCGCAACGGCAGATCGCGCCACACCGTCGCGACGCCCTGAAACACGCCGTGCGCCAGCCGCGTGCGCGGATTGCGATCGTCGTCCCAGCGGTCGCGCGGCCGCTGCAGCATCACGATCATCGCAACAATCCACAGCAGGAACAGCGCCACCGACCACTGCCAGCCAGCCACCAGTGCGATCGGCGGTGCAATCAAGGCCGGCAGCAGTCCGCCGACCGGCACCCCGGTCTGCTTCAGCGAAAACACCAGGTTGCGGCGCCGCGGCGCGGTAAAGCGATACAGCAGATGCGATGATGCCGGCGTCATCACGCCCATGCCCAGTCCCAGCAGCACCGAGCCGAGCGCGATCGCCGTGACCGTCGAAAACAGCGTCGCCGCCAGCCCGATCGCGCCCAGCGTCAGACTCACCTGCATCGTGCGGCAGGCGCCCAGCCGCGGAATCAGCACCGACAGCAGCGCCGCCGA
>JBDZVW010000535.1:0-1717 GCA_040255885.1 Betaproteobacteria bacterium | reverse complement strand
CCTCACGCCTCGATCCTGCCTTTTAATGGCCTTTCTTCACCTCGCCCGTCAGCACGTAACGCGTGCCGCAATACGGACACAGCGCCTCGCCGGTGCGGTCGATCGGCAGGTACACGCGCGGATGCGCATTCCACAGCAGCATCCACGGCATCGGGCAGTGCAGCGGCAGATCCGCCGCGGTCACTTCGATGCGGCGTTCGGTGTTGACGGTCTGTTCCTGTGTTTTCTCGGTCATGACATTCTCATGCCGCGACCGGGGTCAGCCAGTCGCGGTACTGTTCGGATTTTCCGGTGACGCAGTCGAAGAACATTGTCTGCAGCTTTTCGGTCAGCGGGCCGCGCTCGCCGATGCCGATGGTGCGGTTGTCGAGTTCACGGATCGGCGTGACTTCGGCCGCGGTGCCGGTGAAGAACGCTTCGTCGGCACTGTACACTTCATCGCGCGTGATGCGCTTGGCCACCACCGGAATCCCGGCATCCTGCGCGAAGCGGATCACCGAGCTGCGCGTGATGCCTTCCAGCGCCGACGTCAGTTCCGGCTCGTAAAGCGTGCCGTTGCGGACGATGAAGATGTTCTCGCCGGAGCCTTCGGCGACGAAGCCGTCGACGTCGAGCAGCAGCGCCTCGTCGTAGCCATCCTGCGTGACCTCCTGATGCGCAAGGATCGAATTCATATAGGTACCGACTGACTTGGCGCGGCACATCGTGACGTTGACATGATGACGGGCGTACGACGAGGTTTTGACGCGAATGCCGCGTTTCAGCGCCTCCGGGCCGAGATAGGCGCCCCACGACCAGGCCGCGATGACGACGTGGACCGACAGGGTTTTCGCCGATATTCCCATCGCTTCCGAGCCGTAGAAAGCGATCGGGCGGATGTAGCACGAATCCAGCTGGTTCGCGCGCACCACTTCCTTCTGCGCTTCCATCAGCGTTTTCTTATCGTACGAAATTTTCATGCCGTTGATGTGGGCCGAGCGCAACAGGCGGTCGGTGTGCTCCTGCAGCCGGAAGATCGCGGCGCCATTGCTGGTCTTGTATGCGCGTACGCCTTCGAACACGCCCATGCCGTAATGCAGCGTGTGCGTCAGTACATGAGTGGTTGCTTCGCGCCACGGCACCAGCTTCCCGTCATACCAGATATGGCCGTCCCGATCCGCCATCGACATCGCACAGACTCCCCCAAGCAAAACCGCATTTTAGCGTATTTTGAAATTCCATATTGCACCGCCGGAAATGGCTTGCCGGCCATATCGACAGTAGTCGGGCATGACACTTGCTTCCGATTGCGGGTGCGGCGGTCGGCAGCGCCGATACTGCACGCTGCCGACAATAAATATTGATGTCGTGGTGCCGTACGCGGCTCTGATGCGGGAGGATTGAATGGCCACAGCTCTCAGTCGCTGGCTCGGCATGGTCGGCCAGCGGGTGATCAGCGAAACCGATACTGCGGACCAGCGGCTCAACAAGACCCTGTTGATTTTCGCCTGCGGACTGATGAGCTTCGCGGCGATGTTGTGGCTTGCGATCTACTGGGCGATGGGCATCAAGTTTTCGGTCACGGTTCCGTTTTCCTATCTCGCCGTATCGACCGCAACACTCATCTTCTACCTGTGGAACCGCAATTTCGAAGTTTTCCGCTTTGCGCAGGTTTCGCTGTATCTGTTCGTGCCGTTCATCATGCAGTGGAGCATCGGCAGCTACGTCACGTCGAGCG
>JBDZVW010000534.1:0-1719 GCA_040255885.1 Betaproteobacteria bacterium | reverse complement strand
CCTTCAGACGATAGCGCCGCAGCGTATCGACCTGCGCGTTGGCCTTCACCGTTTCGGGCCGCGCCTGCAGGATGTAGAGCTTGCCGTCGTTGCCGTCCTTGCCCCACTCGATATCCATCGGCCGGCCGTAGTGCGCCTCGATCGCGACCGCGCAGCGTGCGAGTTCGGTGATTTCGGCATCACTGATCGAAAAGCGCCGGCGTTCGGCTTCCGGCACTTCCGTCGTTTTCACCGAACGACCCGCCACGCTGCTGTCGCCAAACACCATTCTGATCGCCTTCGATCCCAGGCTGCGGCGCAGGATCGCGTGATGGCCGTTCTTCAGCGCCGGCTTGTAGACGTAAAACTCATCCGGGTTGACCTGCCCCTGCACCACCGTCTCGCCCAGCCCGTAGGCGGACGTGATGAACACCACCTGATCGAAGCCGGACTCGGTATCCAGCGTGAACATCACGCCGGCGGCGCCGAGGTCGCTTCTGACCATGCGTTGGATACCGGCCGACAGCGCCACTTCGTGGTCCGCGAAACCCTGGTGCGCACGATACGAGATCGCGCGGTCATTGTAGAGCGACGCGAAAACCTGCCGCACCGCGTCCAGCACGTTGTCGAGCCCCTGGATGTTAAGAAAGGTTTCCTGCTGCCCGGCAAACGATGCTTCGGGCAGGTCTTCGGCGGTTGCCGATGAACGCACCGCGACGCCGGCATCCGGCCCCAGCTTTGCGTAGGTCGTCGCGATCGCATCCCGCAGCGCATCCGGAAACGGCTGCGCGACAACCCAGCCGCGGATTTCGGTTCCGGCTGCCGCCAGCGCGGCCACGTCATCGGTGTCCAGAGCGGCAAGTTTGTCGGCAATCCGCCGGTCGAGTCCATCCTTTTTCAGAAACTCGCGAAATGCGAACGCGGTGGTCGCAAAGCCACCGGGCACCCGCACGCCGGCACCCGCCAGTTGCCCGATCATTTCGCCCAGCGACGCATTTTTTCCGCCCACACTGGCGACATCAGCCATGCGCAGATTTTCGAGATCGATCACATATTGACTGTCGTCCATCAGGGTCACCCGTTTGTTGTGCAATACTTGAAAACCCGATATTTTACCGGGTTCAACGTCACTGCGCAGCGCCATGCCACAGAAACGCACCGCTTTTTTCGTTTCCGACCGCACCGGCATCACCGCCGAGATGCTGGGACACAGTCTGCTCACCCAGTTCGACGGCGTCGCGTTCGAGGAGATCACGCTGCCTTTCGTCGACACGATGGAGAAGGCGCAAGCCGTGGTGGAGCGCATCAACCATTGCGGAGAAACCGACAGCGCGCGGCCGGTGGTGATCAGCACGTTGGTGAATGCCGAGATCGCCGCCGCAGTCGGCGTCGCCAACGCGCTGTTCCTGGACTGTTTCCAGATCTTCGTCGCACCGCTGGAACAGGAGCTCGGCATCAAGCCGTCGCATGCGGTGGGCCGTTCGCACAGTGTCTATGACGTAGTCAATTACTACAACCGCATGGACTCCGTCAACTTTGCGCTGCATCACGACGACGGCGTATCGACGCGCGATTTGAGCGAGGCCGACGTCATCCTGGTCGGCGTGTCACGCTGCGGCAAGACCCCGACCTCGCTCTACCTGGCGCTGCAGTTCGGCGTGCGTTCCGCGAATTATCCACTGATCCCGGAAGATTTCAGCCGCATGCGGCTGCCGTCGCAACTGAAGCCGCTGCGCGGCC
>JBDZVW010000157.1:0-6441 GCA_040255885.1 Betaproteobacteria bacterium | reverse complement strand
TTTCGACCTGCCAGCGGTTGCGTTCCGCGAATCGCGCGTACATCCGGAACAGCGCACCGGCGAACAGCGCCGATTCGTCGCCGCCGGTGCCGGCACGGATTTCGACGAAAATGTTGCGCTCGTCGTTCGGATCCTTCGGCAGCAACTGGCGCTGCAATTCGTGCTCGATCTGCACCATGCGCTCGCGGCTTTCGTGCATTTCGGCTTCGGCGAACTCGCGCAGCTCGGGATCGGCAATCATGTTGCGTGCCGCATGCACGTCGTCCGCCGTCGCGCGATACGCGCGGTAGAGTTCGACCACCGGCGCGATTTCGGCGTGCTCACGCGACAGCCGCCGGTAGCTGTCCATGTCCGCGGTCGCATTTTCGGCGCTCAGCAGATGATCGAGTTCGGCGAGGCGGCTTTCGAGCTGCCCCAGCTTGACCGCAATGGATCGTTTCATTCCGGCGGATTGATTTGAAACAGACGGTGTAGAAGACTGGCCAGCGAGTGGCGCTCGTCACCGCGTGCCTGGCTCAGTGCCTGCGTCGGCACGTGCATGAACTTGTTGGTGAGCGCGCGCGACAACTGTTCCATCACCTGCTGCGGATTGTCGCCGCGCGCCAGCCGGCGCACGGCGCGATCGACCTCGTGGCGGCGAAAACGCTCGGCGGTGTCACGCAGCGCACGGATCGCCGGCACCGCCTCGCGCCCTTCGACCCAGCCCATGAAGTCGGCGACCTGGGTATCAATGATCGATTCCGCCTGCACCACCGCCGCCTGGCGCTCGCGCAAGCCTTCATTCGCGATGCGCCCGAGCTCGTCGATGGTGTACAGAAAAACATCGTCGAGCCCGGCCACCTCGGCCTCGATGTCGCGCGGCACGGCCAGATCGAGCATCAGCATCGGGCGGTGCTTGCGGGCGCGGATCGCGCGCTCGACCAGGCCCTTGCCGATGATCGGCAGCTGGCTGGCGGTCGATGCAACGACGATGTCATGCTGCGCGAGCTGCGCCGGCAGGTCGTTGAGGCTGATCGCAGTGCCGTTGAAGCGCAGCGCCAGTTCCTGGGCACGCTGCAGCGTGCGGTTCGCGAACGTCATCGCGCGCGGCGCGTGCGCGGCAAAGTGCGCCGCGGCGAGCTCGATCATCTCGCCGGCGCCGGTGAACAGCACGCGCTGATCGCCGATGCTGGGATAGATGCGCTCGGCAAGCCGCACCGCGCACGACGCAACCGATACCTTGCTGGCACCGATGTCGGTATGGGTGCGTACCGCCTTCGCCACCGAAAACGTATGCTGGAACAGCTTGTTCAGCAGCAACCCCAGCGTGCCGGCCTGCTCCGCCGAGCGCATCGCGTCCTTGAACTGTCCCAGAATCTGCGTCTCGCCGAGCACCATCGAATCGAGTCCGCTGGCCACGCGGAACGCGTGCTTGACCGCCTGTTCCCGCGGCAGCGTATAGAGATAGGGCTCGATCTGCTGCGGTTTCAGCTGGTGATAGCCGGCCATCCAGTCGATTGCCGGACGCGGATCGGCGGCGCTGCAGTAGATTTCGGTGCGATTGCAGGTGGAAACGATCGCCGCTTCGCGCACCGGCCGCCGGTCCACCAGCTGGCGCAGCGCGTCGCTCAGTTTTTCGGCATGAAACACCACCCGCTCGCGCACCGACAGCGGTGCGGTGCGATGGTTGATGCCGAAAGCGAATAAATGCATGCCACGAGCCGCGAAATGAGTCGCCCATTATATAGGCTCAGCGCCGCATAAGACAATGTACACGTTGCGATTCAGTGACTTGCGTCAATTATCAGAAGCACACGAGGAGCGTGCCGGACGCTATTTGGGCTGCGCCGGCTTTTCACGCGCGAACAGCGTGTCGAGCCGCTCTTCGAACGCGTGATAGTCGAGGTAGTCATAAAGCTGGTCACGCGTCTGCATCGCGTCGAGCACCGCTTTTTGCGTGCCGTCGCGGCGCAGCGTTTCGTAAACCCTGAGCGCCGCCGCGTTCATCGCGCGAAACGCCGACAGCGGATAAAGCGCCATCGCGACACCGGCACCGGCCAGCTCCTGCACCGTATACAACGGCGTGCGGCCGAATTCGGTGATGTTGGCGAGCACCGGCACTTTCACCGCACGGGCGAATTGCTCGTACATCGCCAGATCGGTCATCGCCTCCGGAAAAATCATGTCGGCGCCGGCCTCGACACAAGCGGAGGCGCGGTCGATCGCCGCCTGCAGCCCTTCGACCGCCAGCGCGTCGGTGCGCGCCATCACCACAAAATCGGGATCGGTCTTGGCATCGACCGCGGCCTTGATGCGGTCCACCATTTCCTGCTGCGACACCAGTTCCTTGTTGGGCCGGTGACCGCAGCGCTTGGCGCCCACCTGGTCCTCGATGTGCATCGCCGCCGCGCCGAACTTGATCAGCGACTTCACGGTGCGCGCAACGTTGAACGCGCTGGCGCCGAAGCCGGTGTCGGCATCGACCAGCAGCGGCAGATTGCAGGTGTCGGTAATGCGCCGCACGTCGGTCAGCACGTCATCGAGCGTGCTGATGCCGAGGTCCGGCAGTCCCAGCGACGCCGCCGCGACGCCGCCGCCCGACAGATAGATCGCACGATAGCCGGTGCGCTGCGCCAGCCGCGCATGGTAGGCGTTGATGGTGCCGACAATCTGCAGCGGCTTCTCGGCGGCCAGCGCCGCACGGAAGCGCGCGCCGGCGGAGGCAAGCCGCGTATCGCGGCCGGAAGAAAGATCGGTCATGGTAATTCCCCAGAATGGCAGCCGAGGCCGGGACTCCGGCAGTGACTCTTTTGCAATTGTACTACGTTCACCGTGGCGCGACCGTGACCCACCGCACGATTGCGCCAAATCCGGCGGGGTTGTGCCTGCCACCGCTTTTTCTGTTTTAATGTAGGACATCAACATCCCGATGTCCGCTCGAATCCGAACGTTCCCGCGGTACGGCAGCGTCCGGAGCAAGAGCCGTTTCAAGGAGATTCTTTCGTGAACCTGGCTCCGCGTCGCGCCGGACATGCATCATGCCTTTGTTTGCTTTCCTGCCTCGGTGCCGGTGCGCTGATGACGCTGGCGCTCGGCGCCTGCCATAACCCGTCCGCCGCACCGAAGCCGCCGCCGCCACCGCAGGTATCGGTGACCACGGTGACGCCGCACGATATTCCGGTGACATGGGAATTCGTCGGCCGCACGCAGGGCTTCCGCGACGTGCAGGTGCGCGCGCGCGTGACCGGCGTGCTGCTCAAACGCACTTACACCGAGGGCAGCTTCGTCAAAAAAGGCACGCTGCTGTTCGAGATCGACCCGGCGCAGTTCAAGGCGGTGCTCGACCAGCAACAGGGCGTGGTGGCGCAGGCCGAGGCCACACTGGCCAACGCCAACCGCAATGTCGCAAGGCTGCAGCCGCTGTACAAGGCGCATGCGGTGAGCCGCAAGGATCTCGATGACGCGCTTTCGGCACAGGCGGTCGCGAAAGCCAATCTGGAATCGGCGCGTGCGCAACTGCAGCAGGCGCAGCTGAATCTCGACTACACGCGCGTCGTCGCGCCGATTTCCGGATTGACCGGCAAGGCCAACCAGTCCGAGGGCAGCCTGGTGACCGCCGGGCAGACCAGCCCGCTGACCACCATCTCGCAAACCGATCCGATCTACGTCTATTTCAGCTTCGCCGACGACGATTACCTGAAGATCCGCAACGAAGTGGCCGCGAAGCAGATGACGTTCCCGCCCGACGGCAATTTCGATGTCACGCTCGAGCTCGGCGACGGCAGCACCTATGCCGCGCACGGCAGAATCGACTTCCGCGACAACCGCATCGACGCCAACACCGGCACCATCCAGGCGCGCGCCGAATTTCCGAACCCGGACGGACAGCTGGTGCCGAACCAGTTCGTGCGCGTGATCGTCAACGGCGCGCAGTATCCGCAGGCGATCGCGATACCGCAGCGCGCGGTGCTGCAGGGACAGGGCGGCCAGTTCGTCTATGTCGTGGACAAGAACGGCAAGGCCGAGCGGCGTGCGGTGAAGGTGGGCGAATGGATCGGCACCGACTGGCTGATCCACGACGGACTGGCCGCCGGCGACCGCGTGATCGTCGACGGCGTGCAAAAGGTGCGGCCCGGCGCGGCAGTCAGCATCGCGCCGGCGCAGACGGCACCGCCGGGCAAGCCGGCGCCCGACACAGCGGCGTCCGTCGGTTAGGCGCGGGCAGGCCGATGTTCTCGCGCTTCTTCATCGAACGGCCGATTTTCGCGACGGTAATTTCGATCGTCATCGTGCTCGCCGGACTGCTGTCGATCGAAAATCTGCCGGTCGCGCAGTATCCCGAAATCACGCCGCCGACCGTCACCATCTCCGCGCAGTACCCGGGCGCCAGCGCCGACACCATCCAGAAGACCGTGGCGGCGCCGATCGAGCAACAGGTCAACGGCGTCGAGCACATGATCTACATGAGCTCGACCAGCTCGAGCAGCGGCACGGTGAGCATCACGGTCAGCTTCGAGATCGGCACCGATCCCGACCAGGCGACGATCAACGTCAACAACCGTGTGCAGCAGGCGCTGCCGACGCTGCCGGAAGAAGTGCGCCGGCTCGGCGTCACCGTCGAGAAGCGCTCGACCAACTTCCTGCAGATCGTTGCGCTGCAATCGCCGGACGGCCGCTACGACACGATCTATCTGAACAACTACGCGATTCTCAACATCATCGACGAGCTGAAGCGCGTGCCGGGCGTCGGCAACGCCACCGTGTTCGGCGCGCAGGACTACTCGATGCGCATCTGGCTGAAACCCGACCGCATGCAGCAGCTCAAGCTCACCGCGACCGACATCGTCAACGCGATCAACCAGCAGAATTCGCAGTTCGCCGCCGGCAAGGTGGGCGCGCCGCCGACTCCCGACTCGACCCAGCTCACTTACACCGTCACGACCCAGGGACGGCTGACCGACGCGCAGCAGTTCGAGAACATCATCCTGCGCGCCAATCCCGACGGCTCGGTGCTGCGCCTGAAGGACGTCGCACGCGTCGAGCTCGGCGCGCTGTCGTATGACGTCGCCAGCAAGCTCAACGGCAAGCCCAGCGTCGCGATCGGCATCTACCTGCAGTCGGGCGCCAACGCGCTGGCGGTGGCCGACGGCGTGCGCGCCGCGATGCAGCACGTTTCGGCGAGCTTCCCCAGCGGCATCAGCTATTCGATCCCGTACGACACCACGCGCTTCGTCGTGGTGTCGATCAAGGAAGTGATCAAGACGCTGTTCGAGGCAATGGTGCTGGTGTTCCTGGTGGTCTACCTGTTCCTGCAGAACTGGCGCGCGACGGTCATTCCGTGCATCGCGGTGCCGGTGTCGCTGATCGGCGCGTTCGCCGGCATGTATCTGCTGGGCTTCTCGATCAACACGCTGACGCTGCTCGGCCTGGTGCTGGCGATCGGCATCGTGGTGGACGACGCGATCGTGGTGCTGGAGAACGTCGAGCGCATCATGGCCGAAGAGAAGCTGCCGCCAAAGCAGGCGGCGATCAAGGCGATGACCGAAGTGTCGGGTCCGGTGGTGGCGATCGTGCTGGTGCTGTGCTCGGTGTTCATCCCGGTCGCTTTTCTCGGCGGCATGACCGGCCTGCTCTACAAGCAGTTCGCGATCACGCTCGCGGTGTCGGTCGCCATTTCCGGATTCGTCGCGCTGACGCTGTCACCGGCGCTGTGCGCACTGCTGCTCAAGCCGACGCACCATGAGCCGCGCGGCTTCTTCCGCTGGTTCAATCACGGCTTCGAGTGGCTGACGCATCGCTACACTGCGGGCGTGGCGCTGGTGATGCGCCGCGGCGTGCTGGCGCTGCTGATCTTCGCCGCACTGATCGCCGCCACTTGGGGCTTGTTCCGCATCGTGCCGACCAGCTTCATCCCGCCTGAAGACCAGGGTTTCATGATCGCCGCGGTGATCCTGCCGGACGCGGCGTCGCTGCATCGTACCGAGCAGGTGACGGACCGCATCACCGCGCTGCAGATGAAGAATCCGTCGATCGCGGACACGCTCGCGATCAACGGCTTCGATCTGCTGCCCGGCGGCAGCCGCACGTCGTCAGCAACGATGTTCATGATCCTCAAGCCATGGGACGAACGTAAATCGGCGGCGGCGTCGGTCAACGGTCTGATCGGCCGGCTGATGGCCGCGGCGGCGAGTATTCGCCAGGCATTGGTGCTGGCGTTCAATCCGCCGGCGATTCCCGGTCTCGGCGCCACCGGCGGCTTCGAGTTCTACATCCAGAACCGCGGCACCGGCGACAGCCATGCACTGGCAGCGGTGACGCAGAAGTTCATTGCCGCAGCCGCCAAACGGCCGGAGCTGACCGGCGTCTCGACCCAGTTCCGCGCCGACGTGCCGCAGCTGTACATCGACGTCGATCGCGACCAGGCGCAGGCCTACGGCGTGAAGCTGTCCGACATCTTCAACG
>JBDZVW010000156.1:0-6443 GCA_040255885.1 Betaproteobacteria bacterium | reverse complement strand
GGCAGCCGGGCGTTACGCGATGAACGCAACCGGAACCGGATCCTTGCCCAGCGCGTTCAGCAGCACCGCCCAGTGCATCGTCTCGTCACCGAGGATGCTGGCGGCCGCCTTCGCCAGATCGCGGTTGTGCAATGTCGGCACCGCGCCGAGATAGGCGCTGGCCGCGCCCTTTTCGAGGCCGGCGGCAAATTCCAGTACATCGTTCTGGCTCTTGAGACTAGCCACCGGAAAACCGTACTGATCCGGCTTCTTCGCTTCCACCGGCTTGCCGCCGAGCTTGGTGACGGCTGCTGCCAGCACGCCGGCATGCGCCCGGTGCTGGCTCTGGAACTTGATCGCGACCGTACGCACGCCCTTCTCCAGCAGCCCGCTGTCGGCACCGACCTGGTACGCGGCGATTCCCTGGTATTCCAGCGCCAGCGCCGTGTTCAGAATGTCAATGTCGCCGGCCGTACTTTTCGACACGGCTGCCATCGCCGGCGACCCGGCCAGTCCGGCGGCCGCGGCGATGCCGAGTGACAACAGCGTGGATTGCCTGAGGAAGGCGCGGCGCGGGACAACGATATCGTCGGACGCAGTCATCAGCTTGCTTGTTGCAGACATGGTGTTTCTCCTTCGATTTGATGCATGTGCTGAATTGCACGCGCATGTCATCCAATACGAAGGAGCACCGCCGCCGGATGTTGGAACCCGCAAAAAAACCGGATGTCTCAGTCGCGTTTCAGCCACTTGCCCTGATAGACGACCGGCCCGGTCAGATGTCCGGTCGGTGAACCGCCGGCCGGCTCGATACTTACCGCAAGCGTGGCAGTGGCACCCAGCGCCTGCCGCAGTGCAGCCGGCACCTCGAGCGTACGGCTGCCTTCACCCGGCACGAGGCCCAGCGACAGCGGCAGATGCCGGCTGTCCGGCACCAGCCACAATTGCAACGACTTGCCGGGCGGCGCCGGACGCGCGGTCACTGCGTGCACCCGCAGCACGTCACGCGCCGGCGGAGCACTGATTATCAGCTCGGGCTGGGCGGCCGTATCGGTCAGCACTGCGACGTATGCGACCGCCGGCGGCCGCGGCGCCAGCGCCAGGTAAGCCAGCAGCGCCATCACCGCCAGCGACGCGACGATACCGACGGCCCGCCAGAACTCGACGCAGTACCAGAGATTCACGCGTTTGCGCTGCGACGCGATACGCTGTTCGATCATGCGCCACGCATCCGCCGGCGGTTCGACCGGCGGCAGTGCACTGCCAAGCGGTGACATGCGCTCCTCCCATTCCGCAACCTGCCCGCGCAGTGCGGCATCCCGATCGAGCCAGTGCTCGAAACGCCGGCGCGCGGCACCCTGCAGTGTTCCCAGCACATACTCGGCCGCCAGCCGGTCGCGCAACACGGAATCGGTGGCGTTCATGATTCCAGACATCCCTTGAGGCTGATCAGCCCCTGCCGCACCCAGGTCTTCACGGTACCCAACGGTTTCGCCAGGTGCGCCGCGATCTGGGAGTGCGTCAGGCCGTTGAAGAACGCGAGCATGATGCTCTGCCGCTGCGGTCCGGGAAGCCGTTTCAGGCAATCATGGACCGCCGCCGACCGATCGGCCTCGATCGCCCGTTCCAGCGGCCCCAGCCCGGTGTCGGCCAGCGCTTCAACAGCGTCCGCGTCGGACGGCAGGCGCGAAGCGGGCTGACGCAGGACATCCAGAGCGCGGTGACGGATGATGCTGGTCATCCAGGTCAGCGGCGCGCCACGTCCGCTCCGATACTCGGCCGCATGCATCCAGATACTGACGAAACCGTCCTGCAGCACCTCGCTCGCAACGTCGGCGTTGCGCAGCAGGCGCAGCGCGACGGCATAGAGATGAGGCGCCACACGGCGGTAGAGCTCGGCAAATGCCCGCCGGTCGCCCCGTCCGGAACGCGACAGCAGGGCGGCCAGAATGTCTGTCGGATGATTGATGGCACTTCTCCGTTGATGACCGGCGCGATTATGCCATGCCAGCCCCGCGCCCGTTTAACCATACGGATCACGAACGTATTTGGATTTACGGCCGCCCATCGGGTTTCCGGTAGTTGTGGCACACCGTTCGCCATCCCGATGTTTTGCCGGTAAGCTAGCGGGAAATCATCCGGAGAAAGCATGGCTTCCCAGTCCGAAACCGAGAATCTGGCACTTTTTTGCGACTTCGAGAACGTCGCGCTCGGCGTGCGCGAGGCGCGCTATGCGCAGTTCGACATCAACAAGGTGCTGGAGCGCCTGCTGCTGAAAGGCAGCATCGTCGTCAAGAAGGCCTACTGCGACTGGGAGCGCTACAGCGACTTCAAGGCGGTGATGCATCACGCATCGTTCGAGCTGATCGAAATTCCGCACGTGCGGATGTCGGGCAAGAATTCGGCAGACATCCGCATGGTGGTCGATGCGCTCGACCTGTGCTACACCAAGGCGCACGTCGATACGTTCGTCATCATCAGCGGCGACTCCGATTTCTCGCCGTTGGTCAGCAAGCTGCGCGAGAACAACAAAACCGTGATCGGCGTCGGCGTCAAGAAATCCACGTCGGAACTGCTGATCGCGAACTGCGACGAGTTCATCTATTACGATGACCTGGTGCGCGAGCAGAAAGCCAGGAAGCCTGCCAGGAAGAAGAGCGAGTCCAAGGGCACGCCCGCGACGGCACCGGCGACGGCGGCGCCCAAGGCGGACGGTGACGAGAAAGAGGCGCTGGAGCTCGTCCTGGCGACCGCCGAAGCGCTGTTCGCCGAACGCGGCGAGGAAGACAAGATCTGGGGTTCGATGGTGAAGCAGGCGCTGAAACGGCGCCGACCGGAGTTCAGCGAAAGCTACTACGGATTCCGTTCGTTCAACAAGCTGCTGGAAGAAGCCCAGGCCCATCATCTGCTCAAACTCGAGCGCGATGAAAAATCGGGCAACTACATCGTCAGAAGCGCCAGCTAGCTGACCTCCCGGGCGGGACACACCCGCCCCCCGCCGCTTCTCTTTTTGCGCACCGGTATCCTTCCTGTGCGCGATCTTCCGCTCATTATATCTGACTGAATATAACGCTTTCGTCCTGACGGACAATCATTTATCATTCGCTGGTCCTTATATCCAATCGAATATAACGCCTGTCTGCGATACCGCCATTGGAAGTCGTTTTTTATCCGGGGAAGGAGATTCCGAATGAAGCGTTGCATGACCGCATCACGCACGCGACGGTGGCTGCGGTACGCCGTCGTCGCCGTCGCAGCCCTGGCTTTCACCGCGGGACTCGGCACACCCGCGTTCGCCAGCGAGGACGTCGTCGTGTTTGCCGCGGCGAGCCTGAAGAACGCGCTCGACGACATCAGTGCACAATATCAGCGTGAAACCGGCAGGCATACCGTCATATCATTTGCCGCCAGCTCGGCGCTGGCGCGGCAGATCGAAGCCGGTGCGCCGGCCGACATTTACATTTCGGCGAATCTTTCGTGGATGGATTATCTGCAAAAGCACAAGCTGATCAGGCCCGGCACCCGCAGCACGCTGCTCGGCAACGAGCTGGTGCTGGTCGCGTCGAAAGACAGTACCCTGAATAAAATCGCGATCAAACCCGGCTTTCC
Source organism: Betaproteobacteria bacterium (assembly GCA_040255885.1). GTDB lineage: Bacteria > Pseudomonadota > Gammaproteobacteria > Burkholderiales > JBDZVW01 > JBDZVW01. The sequence goes on along the minus strand of JBDZVW010000156.1, from coordinate 2,855 downwards.
GCTGGCACGGCTGCTCGGCAAGAATGGCTATTTGGCGATGGCGAATACCGACGCAGTGCCGGCCGGCAAGTATGGCAAGGCAGCACTGAAGTCACTCGGTGTGTGGCCGTCGGTGAAATCACGCATCGCCCAGGCAGCCAACGTGCGCGCCGCGCTGGCGCTGGTGTCGCGCAATGAAGCGCCGCTCGGCATCGTCTATCAGACCGATGTCGCGGCTGATCCGAACACGAAAATCGTCGGCGTATTTCCGGAAAGCTCTCATCCGCCAATCCGCTATCCGGTGGCGATCACCGCGAGCTCGACCAATCCGGATGCAGCCGCGTTCGTCACCTATCTGCATTCCGCGAAGGCGCGTCCGCTGTTCGAAAAACAGGGTTTCACCGTGCTGTCGCACTGATATCCTGTCGAAAAACACCATTGCTCCGATCCCGCCATGCCGCAATGGCTTCACTTCAGCCCGGAAGAACTGACCGCGATCCAGCTCAGCCTGAAGGTTTCGATATGGGCGGTGGTGGTCAGTCTGCCATTCGGTCTGGCGGCGGCGATGCTGCTGGCGCGGCGCGAATTCTGGGGCAAGAGTCTGCTCAACGGCATCATCCATCTGCCGCTGGTGCTGCCGCCGGTAGTCACCGGTTTCATTCTGCTGATCCTGTTCGGACGCCATGGCCCGCTCGGAATTTTCTTCGCCGACGTGTTTCACCTGGTGTTCGCGTTCCGCTGGACCGGCGCCGCACTGGCGTGCGGGCTGATGGGCTTTCCGCTGATGGTGCGTGCAATCCGGCTGTCGATCGAGGCGGTCGACCGCCGCGTCGAAATCGCGGCCGGCACGCTTGGCGCGAACCCGGCGTGGGTGTTCGTCACGGTGACGCTGCCGCTGATCGTGCCCGGCGTGCTGGCGGGGATGGTGCTGTCGTTCGCCCGCGCGCTGGGCGAATTCGGCGCGACCGTGACCTTCGTTTCCAGCATCCCGGGACAGACCGAGACGCTGCCGCTGGCGATCTACACGTTCACGCAGGTGCCGGGCGGCGAGGCCGGCGCGCTACGGCTGACACTGGTGTCAGTGATCATTTCACTGGCAGCGGTACTGGTTTCCGAACTGCTCGCACGCAAGGCCGTGCATCACGCACATGGGGCATAGCGCGATGCTGGAAGTCGACGTCGGCCACCGGCTCGGCAACTTCAATCTGGACGTCCATTTCAGCGGCGACGAAGGGTTGACCGCATTGTTCGGCCGTTCGGGTGCCGGCAAGACTTCCGTGGTCAATGTGATCGGCGGCCTGATCCGTCCCGAGCGTGGACGTATCGTCGTCAATGGCCGCGTGTTGTGCGATACCCGGCGCCGCGTCTTCGTACCAATGCACAAGCGGCGCATCGGCTATGTATTCCAGGAAGGCCGGCTGTTCCCGCACCTGACCGTGCGCCAGAACCTGCTCTACGGCCGCTGGTTCACGCCCGCGGCGCAGCGCCACGAGCGTCTGGATGACGTCGTCGATCTGCTCGGCATCGGCCATCTGCTGGGACGCCGGCCGGCACTGCTGTCGGGCGGCGAAAAACAGCGCGTCGCCATCGGGCGTGCGCTGCTTGCCAGTCCCCAACTGCTGCTGATGGACGAACCGCTGGCGTCGCTCGACGAGGCGCGCAAGGACGAAATCCTGCCGTACATCGAACGGTTGCGCGACGAAATCCGGCTGCCGATCGTTTATGTCAGCCATGCGATCGCCGAAGTGACACGGCTGGCGTCGACGCTGGTCGTGCTGTCCGGCGGACGGGTCGCCGCGGCCGGACCGCTGACCGACATCATGGGTCGTCCGGACCTGTTTCCGCTGGCCGGGCGCTACGAGGCCGGCTCAGTGCTGGAAGCGAAAGTTGCCGAACATGACGCGGCGTTCGATCTCACCGTATTGAATTGCGCCGCCGGGCGCCTGCGAGTACCGCGCGTCGATCTTGCGACGGGCAGCGAAATACGCCTGCGCATCCGCGCCCGCGACATCATCGTCGCCGTGCAGCGGCCGCAGGGCCTGAGCGCATTGAACGTGCTGCCCGGCAGGCTTGCCGAAATCGGGCCGCTGGAAGGACCGATCGTCGAGGTCCGCATCGACCTCAACGGCCAGTTCGTGACCGCGCGCATCACCCGCAAGACCGTGCACGACCTGCAACTCGCGCCCGGCCGTGAAGTGTTCGCAGTGATCAAGACCATCGCGCTCGATCATCGCAGCCTCGGCCTGTCGGACCGGCCGCATGATGTGCCGCAGCACACGGACGACGAAAGACGCTGAGTTTCGTTATTTTCGACGGAAGCAGCAGGCCCCGGTTTTCGGGTCTCGGGCCGCTTCATGGAACTGGACACCTTCGTACTTCATGCCGTACCGCAGTCGTTTGACAAACACACTGCCCGTCCACCGGCCCATCGTCTGCAGAGCTTCAGTCCGCCGCACGCTGCTCGCTTCCTGTCGGCTTGTGTGTCGTCGAGGTTTTCACGGTCTGTGCGTTCCATCCGCCACCCAGCGCCTTGTAAAGTGTCACGAGGTTCTGCAGTCGCGCCAGCCGCGTCGAGATCAGCGACTGCTGTGCCTGATACCAGCTTCGCTGCGAGTCGAGCACTGCAAGGTAATTGTCGACTCCATGGCTGAAGCGCATCCGGGAAAGATCGTAGCTGGTCTTCGTCGCTTGTGTCAGTCGTTGTTCCGCAGCGATCTGCTGGTCCAGCGTGCCGCGCGCGGCCAGCGCGTCGGCGACTTCACGGAATGCAGTCTGGATCGTCTGCTGATACTGCGCCACAAAAATGTTCTTTTCGACCTTTGCCAGATCGAGATTTGCGACGTTCGCGCCGCCGGCGAAAATCGGCAGCGTGATGG
>JBDZVW010000533.1:0-1726 GCA_040255885.1 Betaproteobacteria bacterium | reverse complement strand
GTGTCGAAGATGGAATAGCTGGAATCGCCTTCCTTGATTGCGTACCAGGTTCTGGTGGCAGATTCCGCCTGGACCAGCGGCAGCGCGTCGGCAAGAAAATCCTCGACGTTGGCTGCTTTGCCGGGCTTGGCCTTCAGATGCGCATACAGGGCGTACTTGACCATGGTTCGTCTCCTTGTTGGAAGCCGTACCCGGTCGGACGCCGTCGTTGATTCGGAGTTCCGCGCGCCTGCCGTACGGATTGCGGTACGGTGAACGAAACGCTGACGAACGGTTTGTTGGAACAGGATGGTCAGATGACTTGGTCGCGGCGCAGCACGGCAATCTGCTCGTCGGTCAGTCCCAGCAGCGAACGCAGCACGTCATCGGTATGCTGGCCGAGTGTCGGCGGCGCGCTGCGGTATTCGACCGGCGTCTGCGACAGCCGGATCGGATTCGCGACCGTCGGTGCGCGGCCGGCGGCGGGGTGGGGCAGGTCGAGCTTCATGCGACGGTGCTGCGCCTGCGGATCGGCGAACACGCCGGCAAGATCGTTGACTGCGCCGCACGGCACATCGGCCTTCTGCAGCGCAGCCAGCCAGTCGGCGCTGTCACGCGTTGCGATGATGGCGGCCAGCAGCGGCACCAGCGTCGCGCGCTGTGCGACGCGCGCGGCATTGGTCGCGAAGCGCGCATCGACGGCAAGTTCCGGCCGGCCCGCGGCTTCGCACAGCCGCCTGAACTGGCCGTCGTTGCCGACGGCGACGATGATGTCGCCATCACGGGTGCGAAAGGTCTGGTACGGCACGATGTTCGGATGCGCGTTGCCGAGGCGCTGCGGCGGGGTGCCGGAAACGAGATAGTTCATGCTCTGGTTCGCGAGCGCCGCCACCTGCGCATCGAACAGCGCCATGTCGATGTGCTGGCCTTCGCCGGTGCGGCTGCGATGCGTGAGTGCGGCCAGAATGCCGATCGTCGCGTACAGTCCGGTGGTGATGTCGGTGATCGCGACGCCGACTTTTTCCGGCGGCCCGTCGGGCTCGCCGGTGATGCTCATCAGCCCGCCCAGCCCCTGGATCATGAAATCGTAACCGACGCGCGACGCGTACGGTCCGCTCTGGCCGAAGCCGGTGATCGAGCAATAGACGATGCCCGGGTTAACCGCGCGGATGTCGTCGTACGCAAGGCCGTAGCGCGCGAGTCCGCCGACTTTGTAGTTTTCGATCAGGACGTCGGAGCGTACGGCAAGGTCGCGAATCAGTTGCGCGCCGCGCGGCTGCGCCAGGTCGATGGTGATCGAGCGCTTGTTGCGATTGGCGGACAGGTAATATGCCGCCTCGACGTGGTTGCCGTCGCCGTCCTTCAGGAACGGCGGCCCCCAGCCGCGCGTATCGTCGCCGGCGCCGGGACGCTCGACCTTGATCACGTCGGCGCCGAGATCGGCCAGCGTCTGTGCCGCCCACGGCCCGGCCAGCACGCGTGACAGATCGAGCACGCGAAGATGTGACAGCGCGCCTGCCATTCGCGGGGTCGCTCAGTTGAACGCCGGAATACCGGTCAGCGCGCGGCCGAGGATCAGCGCGTGAATGTCGTGCGTGCCCTCGTAGGTGTTGACCGCTTCGAGATTCATCATGTGACGGATCACGTGATATTCGTCGGATACGCCGTTGCCGCCGTGCATGTCGCGCGCCGTGCGCGCGATGTCGAGCGCCTTGCCGCAGTTGTTGCGCTTCAGCAGCGACACCAT
>JBDZVW010000155.1:0-6462 GCA_040255885.1 Betaproteobacteria bacterium | reverse complement strand
ACCACCGCCGAGCAGATCAAGAAGGAAATCGGCTCGGCGTTTCCGGGCTCCGAGGTCACCGAGAAGGAAGTCAAGGGCCGCAATCTCGCCGAAGGCATTCCGCGCAGCTTCACGATCTCCAGCAACGAAATCCTGGAGGCGCTGACCGAGCCGCTGAACAGCATCGTCAGCACCGTGAAATCGGCGCTGGAGCAGACCCCGCCCGAGCTCGCCGCCGACATCGCGGAGAAGGGCATGGTGCTGACCGGCGGCGGCGCGCTGCTGCGCGACATCGACCGCCTGCTGATGGAAGAGACCGGCCTGCCGGTCATCATCGGCGACGATCCGCTCACCTGCGTGGTGCGCGGCTCCGGCATGGCGCTCGAACGGATCGACAAGATGGGCACCATTTTTACCAACGACTAGTGAGGTGTGAGGAGCAAGGAGTGAGGAGTCCGGTAACGACGGGTGCCCGTAACATTTCTACCCCTCACCCCTAACTCCCCACCTCACCGTCGATGGAACATCAGCCGCGGCCATTTTTCAAAACCGGCCCGACGCCGCTGACGCGCCTGCTGATTTTCTCACTGCTGTCCCTTGCATTGCTGGTGGTCGACGCCCGGCTGCGCTATCTCGACAGCGTACGCGAAGCCATTGCCACCGCGCTCTATCCGCTGCAGCAGGCGGCGCATACGCCGGGCCGGCTGATCGACAACGTATCGGATTTTTTCGTCACCCAGGCCGGGCTGCAGAACGAAAACGCCCTGCTGTCGCGCCAGCACACCGAAGACGCGGCGGCACTGCTGCACTACCAGGCGCTCGAAGCCGAAAATACCGAATTGCGCACGCTGCTCGGCATGCGCCAGCGCGTCGGTGTCGCCGCGCAGCTGGTGTCGATCGCCTATACCGAGCGCGATCCGTTCAGCCGCCGCATCTTCATCGACCACGGCACGCGCAACGGCATCCGGGCCGGGCAGGTGGTGGTCGACAGCGTCGGCGTGGTGGGCCAGATTATCCGCGTCCATCCGTGGACCAGCGAAGTCGCACTGATCACCGACAAGGACCAGACCGTACCGGTGGAAGACGTGCGCACCGGCACCCGCGGCGTGGTATTCGGGATGGGTTATGACGGCGCGGTGGAGCTGCGCTTCATGCCGTTCAACACCGCGATCCGCAAGGATGACCGGCTGGTGACGTCGGGCATCGGCGGCACCTATCCGCCCGGGCTGCCGGTCGCCGACGTGGTCAGCGTCGAGCGCAACGCCGGCTACATGTTCGCGCGCATCACCTGCCGGCCGCTGGCCGGCGTCAACCGCCACCGGCATCTGCTGGTGCTGAGCTGGGCGAAGACGCTGCCGCCGCGGCCGCCGGAAGCGGCAGCACGCGGATCGGACGCGTCGAAAAGGCGCCGCTGATGGCCACCACGCAACCCGAGGAGATCCTGCTGCCGGCGAAGCCGCTGTTCATACTGGTGACGCTGCTCGCCGCGCTGCTGATCAATCTGCTGCCGTGGGCCGGCTTCAGCATGTGGTTCAAGCCCGATTTCGTCGCGCTGACGCTGACCTACTGGTGCATCCACCAGCCGCGCCGCGTCGGCTTCACGGTGGCGTGGATTCTCGGCCTGATGATGGACGTCGCGCACGGCAACCTGTTCGGCCAGTACGCGCTCGCCTACTGTGTGCTGGCGTTCACCGCGATCACGCTGCACCGGCGGGTGCTGATGTTCAGCATCTATCACCAGGTGCTGCACGTGGTGCCGCTGCTGCTGGTGGCGCAGGTGCTGATCCTGCTGGTGCAGCTGGCGACCGGCGCCGCGCTGCCGGGCCTGCAATATTTCCTCGGGAGTCTGGTCGGCGGTCTGCTGTGGCCGCCACTGGCGGTGCTGCTGGAGCTGCCGCAGCGCCTCAAGACCCACGCGGACCGGGTCTGACCGATGGTCGAGCTGCGCGACGCCAAGCGGGAACGCCGCCGCTTCCTGCTGCGGCTGGCGCTGGCGGCGCTGTGCGTGCCGCTGCTGTTCGGCGTGCTGTTCGCGCGCTTTTTCTATCTGCAGATCGTCAAGCACGATCTCTACCACACGCTGGCGGAAAACAACCGCATCTCGGTAGTGCCGGTACCGCCGACGCGCGGCATGATCTACGACCGCAACGGTGTGGTGCTGGCGAACAATTATTCGGCGTACACGCTCGAAATAACGCCCAGCAAGGTGCACGGCGCGCTCAGCCATCTGCTGGATCAGCTGTCGAAAATCGTCGAGATCACACCCAAGGACCGCCGCCGCTTCAAGCGGCTGATGGAGGACAGCCGCAACTTCGAAAGCCTGCCGATCCGCGTCCAGCTCTCCGACGAGGAGGTCGCCCGCTTCGCCGCCAACGCCTACCGTTTTCCGGGTGTCGCGCTCAATGCGCGGCTGTTCCGCAATTATCCGCTGGGCAAGCTGATGGCCGACGTCGTCGGCTACATCGGCCGCATCAACGAACACGACCTGCAGCGGCTCGACAAGAGCGACCAGACGGCGAACTACCGCGGCACCGAATACATCGGCAAGACCGGCGTCGAGGCCGAATACGAAAAACAGCTTCACGGCACCACCGGCGTCGAAGAAGTCGAGGTCGATGCGGTGGGACGCGAGGTGCGCGTGGTGTCGCACACGCCGGCGATTTCGGGTGACAATCTGGTGCTGTCGCTCGACGCGCGGCTGCAGGAAGTGGCATGGAATGCATTCGGCGACTATCACGGTGCGCTGGTCGCGATCGATCCGCGCAGCGGCGCGGTGCTGGCCATGGTGTCGAAGCCGAGCTACGATCCGAACCTGTTCGTCGAAGGCATCGATCCGCAGACCTGGAAGGAGCTCAACACGTCGCCCGATCATCCGCTCACCAATCGCGCGATCCGTGGCCAGTATCCGCCGGGCTCGACGTTCAAGCCGTTCATGGCGGTGGCCGGCCTCGCGCTCGGCGCGCGCACGCCGCAGCAGACGATCGATGATCCCGGTTACTACCGGCTTCCCGGCCACAGCCATCGCTACCGCGACTGGAAGCGCGGCGGCCACGGCGTGGTGGATTTGCACAAGGCGATCGTGCAGTCGTGCGATACCTATTTCTATTCGCTGGCGCACGATCTCGGCATCGACGACATCCACAGCTTCATCAGCCAGTTCGGTTTCGGCAAGCCGACCGGCATCGACCTGCCGGGCGAGGCGGACGGCGTGCTGCCGTCACGCGCGTGGAAACGCAAGCGCTTCGGACAACAGTGGTACGAGGGCGACACGGTCTCGGTCGGCATCGGCCAGGGCTATGATCTGGTGACGCCGCTGCAGCTGGCGAACGCCACCGCGATCATCGCCGACAACGGCACGGTGTACCGGCCGCACGTCGTCAGCTATATCGAGGACAGCCGCAGCCACAAGAACATCGGCACCAGCACCGAGCCGGTACGGCACATCCAGATCAAGCCCGGCTACTGGGCGGTGGTGCGGCAGGCGATGGTCGACGTCACGCATCCCGGCGGCACCGCGGCACGCGCGGCGAAGGGCGCGCCCTATACGTTCGCCGGCAAGACCGGCACCGCACAGGTGGTGGCGATGGGCCACCACGACGGCAAGCTGGCGCGCTATCGCGACCACGCCGTATTCATCGCCTATGCGCCCGCCGACAACCCGACCATTGCGCTGTCGGTGCTGGTGGAGCACGGCGGCCACGGCGGCTCGACGGCGGCGCCGATCGCGCGCAAGGTGCTCGACTACTATCTGCTCGGCAAGAAGCCGACGCCCCTGGAAGCCACGGCAGCGGACGATCATGAACCCGGCGATTAGGCGGCTCGGCCGCTATCTCACACAGCACATCGACGGCCTGCTGCTGGCCGCGCTGGCGGCGCTGCTGCTGGCCGGACTGTTCATTCTGTACAGCGCCGCGAACGCCAACATGGACCGCGTCACCAACCAGCTCGTCAACATGCTGGTGGCAATGGCGGTGATGTGGGTGTTCGCGAACATTCCGCCGCACTATCTGGCGCGTCTGGCGCCGCCGGCGTACCTGGTCGGGCTGGTGCTGCTGATCGCGGTGGCGCAGTTCGGCTCCGTGTCGAACGGCGCGCGCCGCTGGCTCGACATCGGCTTCACCCGCATCCAGCCGTCGGAGCTGATGAAGATCGCGGTGCCGCTGATCCTGGCGTGGTATTTCAGCCGTCACGAGGGCGCGCTGCGGCTGCATCATTACGTCGTCGCCGCGATCCTGCTGGTGGTGCCGGTGGCGCTGATCGTGCATCAGCCCGATCTCGGCACCGCGCTGCTGATCGTGGCATCGGGCTTCTTCGTGCTGTTTCTCGCCGGGCTGTCGTGGCGCGTGATGATCACGCTGGCGCTGGTCGGGCTGGGCAGCCTGCCGCTGGTGTGGTCGATGATGCACGACTACCAGCGCGACCGCATCCTGACGCTGTTCGATCCGGCGCGCGATCCGCTGGGCGCCGGTTATCACACGATCCAGTCGATGATCGCGGTCGGCTCCGGCGGCCTGATGGGCAAGGGCTGGCTCAACGGCACGCAGGCGCACCTCGACTTTCTGCCGGAGCGCAGCACCGACTTCATCTTCGCGGTGTTCTCCGAGGAATTCGGATTGATCGGCAACACCGTGCTGATGGTGCTGTTCCTGCTGGTCATCGCGCGCGGCTTCGTCATCACGATGCATGCGACGACGCTGTTCTCGCGGCTCGTCGCCGGCGCGATCACGCTCACTTTCTTCACCTATGCATTCGTCAACATGGGCATGGTGAGCGGCATCCTGCCGGTGGTCGGCGTGCCGCTGCCGCTGGTGAGTTACGGCGGCACGTCGCTGGTGACAATACTGCTCGGCTTTGGTATTTTGATGAGCATCGAGACCCACAAGAAACGGGTGGAATCATAATGACGAGTGAGGACTGAAGAGTGAGGAGTGAGGAGCCAGGACATCCGGCGCGCGGCGCGCGCCGCGTCATTCGCGCCTCATACCTCCCGCCTCACACCTCACTGCCCGCCTCGGCGCTGCGCTTTTCAGTACCGCTCCTGATCGCACTTGCGCTCGCCGGCTGCGGCGGCGTCGAGCGGCACCACGCGACACCCCAACAATCGGCGGCGGCATCGATCGCCAACTGCAGCAGCGTGCCGGGCGGCGGCTATTACCTCGACGACGGTCCGGGCGCGAATCCGCCCAATGATCTCGCCGATATTCCGAACGCGGTACCGCGGCTCGAGCCGATCAACGTTTCGGCCAGCCGCCCGTACACCGTGCTCGGCAAGACTTACACACCGATGACGCGTCTCGAGCCGTACCACGAACGCGGCTACGCAAGCTGGTACGGCCGCCGCTACAACGGCAAGCGCACATCGTCGGGCGAGATCTACGACATGTATGCAATGACGGCGGCGCATCCGACACTGCCGATTCCGAGCTATGCACGCGTCACCAACGTGCAGAATCACCGCTCGGTGGTGGTGCGCATCAACGATCGCGGCCCGTTCCTGAACGGCCGCATAATCGATCTGTCATTTACCGCGGCATGCAAGCTGGGGTTGATCGGCAGCGGCAGCGGGCTGGTCGACGTTGACAGCATCATTCCCGGAAGCGAGCCGCCGACTTACGTCGCTTCGGCGGCACCGCCTGCTGCGGCCCGGCCCGCGCCTTCACCAGCGGACGACCCGCCAGCGCAGACCGCCGCTGTCGCGCCGGCGACGGCTTCCACGGCGACAACGGCGCAGAGTGCAGCGCCGACAGCCGTGGCGTTGCAGACGGCTTCCGTTGCCGCGCCGGCGCCCGATGCCGCACCACAACAGGTTCCGGTTACAAGCGACGCCAGCGGCATCTATCTCCAGTTCGGCGCGTTCAGCTCCAGGGACAACGCGGATGATTTCCTGGCGCGGCTGCAGGTACAGCTCGATTCGCTTGCGCAACAGCTTCACATCCATTTCAAGGACGGGCTTTACAAGGTGCACGCCGGTCCCTATCGCAGCCGCGCCCAGGCGCGCAGTGCCGCGGCACGCATCAGTGCGAAGCTGGGGATCAAGCCGATGGTTCTGGTGCGGTAAGGGTCGGGATTCGGATTTGGGATCAGGTAACGTTTCCGGTGCGCGATGCGCACCGCGTTATTTATGATTCATTCCTTACATCAGGCGCAGCGTGCCCCTGCGCACCGCTTGCTTCGATTGCTGGTGTGATGGTGCGCGTGACGCATCTTACATGCGCGGATGTTGTAACAGACGCAGGTCGGGTTAGCGCGGCGTAACCCGACGTTGGGGGTCGGCGTCGGATCAGGCGTTGCGCGCCAATCCGACCTGCTTGAATATGACTAATGCGGAACTCTGGATGTGAGCCGTACCGCATCTTAATCCCTGATCCCAAATCCCCAATCCCGTTCTTCACAACACATACCGCGCCAGATCCTCGCTCTGTGCCAGCGACTTCAGGCGTTCGTCGACGTACGCCGCGTCGATCGTGAGCACCTCGGGACCGT
>JBDZVW010000532.1:0-1730 GCA_040255885.1 Betaproteobacteria bacterium | reverse complement strand
GTCCACTATCAGCCGCCTGCGCGAAGCGGACTACCAGACGTTGCATCAAAACGCCGATGGCGGCTGCATTTTCCCGCTGCAACTGATCCTGCTGCTGTCCGAACCAAAACGTGATTTCACCGGCGGCGAGTTCGTGATGGTCGAGCGGCGCCCGCGCATGCAGTCGCGCCCGATCGTGCTGCCGCTGCGCCAGGGCGATGCCGCAATCATTCCGGTCGCCGATCATCCGTGCAAAGGTAGCAATGGCCATTACCGCGTCCGTCTCAAGCACGCGATCAGCCGCGTGAGGGGCGGCGAGCGCATTGGCGCCGAGCTGCTGTTCCATGATGGATCGTGAGATGGCAGAACTGCGCCAAGTCGAACCTAACTGCGCCAAGTCGAACCTTGTAACTGGCCGAAGCCCCTGCTTACGGATGTGTGCTGGCTGCACGCCGCTCACATACCGGCGATGAAAGATCCGAAAAAGTATATGGATTACGGGGTTATTGCCGCCGCAGTCACGAATTTGACCCAAAAATATACTCAGATCGCGCCAGAGTGATTATCATCACGGTGCAGAGGGGACACGCGGCCGTCATTCGGACGCGTGTGGAGTCGCTACCTACGGGCCGCAGCCGGTCGGCAACACGACAAAAACGATAGATGGCGCAAGATAATAATCACTTTTTTGAACACCCGATCCTGAATTCGCCGTACGAGTATCCGAAACGGTACTGGGAACTCGACGACACCGGCCAACCGACCCAGAAAATCATAGAAACCCGCCGTCCCGCGGATTTCATCACGCCCATCCCCAAGCCGCGCCGGCAACGTGGGCAGGCGCTGCAGCGTGGCCTCGCGCTTGGGGACGACCAGGGACTTTCGACTGACAGCCAGCAGTACGCGCAGGCCGCGATCATTCGCCAGGTGCGCGCACAGGTGGATCGCTGGCGTGAACTGCCTGAATCACAGTGGCATGTCACGCCCGAAACCGCCCGGCTCCTGCGACACTGGCGCCATCATCGGTTCAGCAATCTGCGTCCGTTCTTCTGTCAGATCGAAGCTGCCGAAACGGCGATCTGGCTGACCGAGGTCGCCCCCGAAATCGGCAAGGACGGCAAAGCCATCCTGGAGCATATGGCCAATGCCAACCACGACGCGAATCCGGAACTGATGCGCCTTGCCCTCAAACTCGCGACCGGCGCAGGCAAGACCACCGTCATGGCGATGCTGATCGCGTGGCAGACCGTCAACGTATTGCGGCGTCCGGGGAGCAAGCGTTTCAGCCGCGGCTTTCTCGTGGTCACTCCCGGCATCACCATCCGCGATCGTTTGCGCGTGCTGCAACCCAACGATCCGGACAGCTACTACCGCGGCCGCGAACTGATGCCGCCGGAAATGCTTGGCGACATCGAGAAAGCCAGGATCATCATCACGAATTACCACGCGTTCAAGCTGCGCGAACGCATGGAATTGTCAGCCGGCGGCCGTGCGCTGCTCAAGGGCCGCAGGGGAGCGGATTTGCAGACACTGGAAACCGAAGGCCAGATGATCCAGCGCGTGATGCCCGGTCTCATGGGCACGAAGAACATCCTCGTCATCAACGACGAAGCCCACCACTGCTATCGCGAAAAGCCCGATTCGGATGAAATCGATGAACTGAAAGGCGACGCCAGGGACGAAGCCAAGGACAACAACGAAGCTGCGCGGGTCTGGATCTCGGGCCTCGAAGCGGTCAATCGCAAACTCGG
>JBDZVW010000154.1:0-6497 GCA_040255885.1 Betaproteobacteria bacterium | reverse complement strand
GTGCAGAAGGTGTTTTCGTAATGGCCGATCCGAGACAGCTCTACCAGGAAGTGATCCTCGATCACAACCGCAAGCCGCGCAATTGGGGGGCGGTCGACGGCGCCAGCCACAAGGCGGAGGGGCACAACCCGCTGTGCGGCGACCATATCAGCATCACCGTGAAGCTGGCCGACGGCGACACGATCGAGGCGATCGCGTTCCACGGTGAATCGTGTGCGATCTGCAAAGCGTCGGCGTCGATGATGACCGGCGCGGTGAAGGGCAAGACACGCGGTGAGGCGGAGACATTGATCGAGGAGTTCCGCGAAATGGCGACCGGCAAACTCGATACCGCGCGCGCGCCGAACCACCTCGGCCGATTGTCGGTGTTCGCCGGCGTGCGCGATCTGCCGACGCGCGTGAAATGCGCGATCCTGCCGTGGCATACCCTGCATGCCGCATTCAGTACCACCGGCAGCGTCAGCACCGAAGCTGGCGACGACCCGATGCACAGCCCGATCGGCAATGCGTAACCGATAAACCGAATCATGCCCAAGATAGCAGACATCGAACCGACTCCGAATCCGAATGCCGTTAAGTTCATTCTGAAAGAACCGCTGACGTGGGGTATTTCGTGTTCCTTTGCCAGTGCCGAGCAGGCGGCGGACGATCCGCTGGCGAGCGCGCTGTTCGCGATCGAGCACGTGACCAACGTGTTCTACGTCGATCACTGGCTGACGGTGACGCAGGACGGCCAGGCGGACTGGGAAACGCTGGTGCGCCAGCTGGCGGTGCCGATCCGTGCCGCCGCCGGTGCCGATGAGAACTCCGCGCGGCTGGTTGACCAGGCGCCGGCGGCGCAACACGAAATGACGGCGGAGGAGCAGGAGCGCTTTACTCGCATCAACGAGCTGATCGACCGCCAGGTGCGGCCGTATCTGCAGGGCGACGGCGGCGACCTGCATCTGCTGGGATTGCGCGACGCGACGCTGACGCTGCATTATCAGGGTGCGTGCGGGACTTGTCCCAGTTCCATTTCCGGTACGCTGGCGGCGATCCGCAACCTGGTTCATTCGATCGAGCCCGATATCGAAATCGTCGCGGTGTGAGATAGAGGGCGGCTGAACGAAGCGGCGTAACCCGCCGGGATTCATGGCTTTTTCAGATGCTCCGACGTTTCCGCGATTCCGTTTCAAACGGTAAAATCATGTCCGATTGGGTCACTGTAGCCAGAATCGAAGATCTGCCGCCCGGCCAATCGCGTTGCGTCGATGTTGACGGCACGCGCGTCGCCGTGTTTAATCTCGATGGTCAATATCACGCAATCGAAGACGTCTGCACGCATGACGGCGGCCTGCTGACCGACGGCCGCGTCGAGGGGGACCAGGTGATCTGCTCGCGGCATGGTGCGCGCTTTTCGATTACGACCGGCGAGGCGTTGTGCGCGCCGGCCTATGAACCGACCGCGGTTTTTCCGGTCCGTATCGAAAACGGCGAGGTCCAGGTCAGGGACGATCGCTGGGAATGACATAACGGCTGCAGTAAAAAGAGCCGGGATATTTGTTGAACGGCTGCAGGTGTGGAAATGCGCAGGAGGAGGTTACCATAGTGAGGATCAATTGCCCGGCGAATTTCTGAACCCGCAATCCACCGTCAACGGCGCTGCCAACCGTGTTCGCAGCCTCGTTTTTTTTCCTCCTTATCGCTACTTGCGCCATCGTTTCCGACGCAGTCGTATCGGTGCCGCGATGCCGGGATTACGGCGGCCGTTGCGGCGTTGTGCATCGGCGCTGATCTTTCTGTGTGAATGGGCCGGACATCCGCGCGCGATGGGCGCCGTCTGTTCCAGTTCCCGCAAGCTCGCGCGCGGCATCGCGGAACTGGTGCCCACCGCCGGCAGCGGCTACGTGATCGAACTGGGCGGGGGGACCGGTGCGGTGACCCGTGCGCTGCTGGAATCGGGTATTCCGGCGGAACGCCTGATCGTGATCGAGCGCTCCGAAAAGCTCGCCGGCTATCTGCGGCGTACGTTTCCGGGGTTGCAAATACTGTGTGGCGATGCGGCGCAACTGACCCAGATGCTGCCCAATGCGGACGGCATCGGGACCATCGTTTCCGGCCTGCCGCTGTTTTCGCTGCCGGCGGGCACGGTGCGCACGATCATGCGTGAAGTCGAGGCCGTGCTCGCGCACGACGGCTGCTTCATCCAGTTCACCTATGCGCTTACTCGTGCGCTGCCGCACATTCCGGACAGTCTGCGGCGTGTGACCACGAAACGGATCCTGTCCAATCTGCCGCCGGCACGCGTCGACGCCTTTCGCCGGCAGCCGCTCGGCGACATCAACTGAAAAGATTCAGCACGCCATCCAGACCGACGTGATCGAGCGCGTGGGTCGTGCGTTCGCGCACCACCGGTTTCGCATGATACGCGACGCTGACACCGGCCTCGGCCATGAACGCGAGATCGTTCGCGCCGTCGCCGAGCGCGATGATCTGCGTGCGCGAGAGACCGAGCCGGTCGCGCGTCTGCAGCAGCGCCGCACGTTTGGCATTGCCGTCGATGACCGGCCCGAGCAATTTACCGGTCAGTTTGCCGTCCGCGATTTCGAGTTCATTGGAGCGTGTCTCGTCGATGCCGAGCCGTGCTTTCAGGCGGTCGGTGAAAAACGTGAAGCCGCCTGACACGAGCAGCGTGTGGATGCCGGCGTGTTTGATTTCGCGGATCAGCTTTTCCGCGCCGGGATTGAGCGCCAGCCGTTCATCATGGACGCGTTGCAGCGCGCCCGCGTCCAGCCCCGTCAGCAACGCGACGCGGCGCCGCAGACTCTCGATGTAGTCGGCGATTTCGCCGCGCATCGCCGCCGCGGTAATCGCCGCCACTTCGCTTTTCAGTCCGGCTATGTCGGCGATTTCGTCGATGCATTCGATGTTGATCAGCGTCGAATCCATGTCCATCACCAGCAGCCGGAAATCCGCCAGCCGGCGCGTATCCGGCACGAATGCGAAATCGAGGCCGGCCCGCGCGCAGTAGTCGGCCACGCCATCCTGCGCTGCGGCCTGGAGCAGCCGGAATGCCTCACCCGTCGCGCAGCGCTCGATGCGTACGGCGCCGGTCATTTTCGCCAGCTGCTTGAGATCGCCAGTCGCGACGTCGATGCCTTGTATGACAAGGTTCATGGATTTGTAAGGCAGAAAAAATAAAGGCGTGGTTACGTTGAATTTTGCCAGCTGGTCACATGCGTTCGAGTTGTTCGCGCGTCGCGCGTTCGAGCAACCGGAAACCGTAGGCGCGCGCGCCGAACGTCAGGATCGTCAGCCCGATCAGTTCGCCCAGCGTCGCCCACATGCCGTTGAACAGCGTCGCCAGCATCGCGATCGGCACCACGCCGATGCCGAGAAAGATGAGCCCGATGATCAGCGCGATCGCGCCCCACAGCGTATAGGTCAGCAGGAAGCCCCATACCCACAACGTCAATCCGAATATGTAGGACGCGATGATGATGCCGTTGCCGGCAATCACGCGGGCACGTGCGAACAGCGACATCGGCAGAAAGATCACGATGCTGGCCGCCAGCGTCAGTTCCGACACGCCGCGCAGCCACGGATAGGTGACGCCGGCGAGCCACGCGCCCCCGCGTATGAACAGGCCGAACACCAGCCCCGCCAGCAGCAGCACGCCGATCAGGAACAGCAATGCACCGGTGCCATGCAGGTTGATGCGGACGAAACGTGTCATGCCAGTTCGCGGAATGCTTCGCGGATCGCGGTCACGCGGCTCGCAACGTCGGGCAGCCGGGCTTCGATGCGCAGCCGGTCCTGTCCCGCGAAACGGTGGTTGCGCTTGCTCTGCACCAGGTTCAACACCTTGATCGGCTCGATCGGCGGATTGGGCACGAACTGTAGCTGGATCGCCGAATCGGTGGCGTCGATGCGCGCGATGCCGAGCGGCCGGCCGAGGATGCGCAGGCGATGGCTGTCGATCAGCGCCTTGGCGGCTTCCGGAAGCGGGCCGAAACGGTCGACCAGTTCCTCGTGCATCGCATCGAGCTCGTCCGGTGTGCCGCAGTTGGCGAGCCGCTTGTAGATCACCAGCCGTTCGTGCACGTCGGGGCAATACGTTGCGGGCAGCAGCGCCGGCACGTGCAGATTGACCTCGGTTGCGGTATCGAGCGGTGCCGTGAGATCGGGCTCGCGGCCTTCCTTCAGCGAACGCACCGCGGTGTCCAGCATCGTCGCGTAAAGATTGAAGCCGATCTCCTGCATCTCGCCGCTCTGCGACTCACCGAGCACTTCGCCGGCACCGCGGATTTCGAGGTCATGCATCGCGAGATAGAAACCCGAACCCAACTCTTCCATCATCCGGATCGCGTCGAGGCGCTTCTGCGCGGCCGGCGTGATGCGGCCTTCGTCGGGCAGCAGCAGGTAGGCATACGCCTGGTGATGCGAACGGCCGACGCGGCCGCGCAGCTGATGCAGTTGCGCGAGGCCGAATTTGTCGGCGCGGTCGATCAGAATGGTGTTGACCGTCGGAATGTCGATCCCGGTTTCGATGATGGTCGTGCACAGCAGCAGGTTGAAGCGCTGCTGGTGAAAGTCGCGCATTACGTGTTCCAGCTCACGCTCACGCATCTGGCCGTGCGCGACGCGGATGCGCGCCTCCGGCAGCAGTTTCGCCAGCGACGCCTCGGTGTTGCGGATGGTGTCGATGTCGTTGTGCAGAAAGTAAACCTGGCCGCCGCGATTGAGCTCGCGCAGCACCGCTTCGCGGATCAGGCCGCGGCTGGTGCGCGACACGAAAGTCTTGATTGCGAGCCGGCGCTGCGGCGCGGTCGCGATCACCGAAAAATCACGCAGCCCCTCCAGCGACAGCGCCAGCGTGCGCGGGATCGGCGTCGCCGTCAGCGTCAGCACGTCAACCTCGGCACGCAGCGATTTCAACCGTTCCTTGTGGCGCACGCCAAGCCGGTGCTCCTCGTCGATGATCACCAGGCCGAGATTCTTGAAATGCGTATTTTTCTGCAGCAGCTTGTGGGTGCCGATGACGATGTCTATTTTCCCTTCGGCAAGTCCGTGCAGAATTTCGGTCTGCTCCTTGCCGGAGCGGAAGCGCGACAGTTCCGCGATCTTCACCGGCCAGTCGGCGAAGCGGTCGGAGAAATTGTTGAAGTGCTGCTCCGCCAGCAGCGTGGTCGGCACCAGGATCGCGACCTGCATGCCGTCCGTCACGGCAATGAACGCAGCGCGCAGCGCGACCTCGGTCTTGCCGAAGCCGACGTCGCCGCAGATCAGCCGGTCCATCGGCTTGCCCGCCGTCAGATCCTGCAGCGTGGCGTTGATCGCCGCCTGCTGGTCCGGCGTTTCCTCGAACGGAAAGCCGTCGCTGAACGCCTCGTAATCGTGGCTCTTCAGCTTGAAGGCGTGGCCCTGCCGCATCGCGCGCCGCGCGTACAGGTCGAGTAGCTCGGCGGCGGTGTCGCGCACCTGTGCCGCCGCCTTGCGTTTCGCCTTGTCCCACTGGCCGCTGCCGAGCGTGTGCAGCGGCGCGGCCTCCGGCGCCGCGCCGCTGTAGCGGCTGATCAGATGCAGATGCGATACCGGCACGTACAGCTTGTCGCCGCCGGCGTACTCCAGCATCAGGAATTCGTTTGCGCCGGCGCCGAAATCCATGTTCACCAGACCCTGGTAGCGGCCGATGCCGTGGCTCTCATGTACCACCGGGTCGCCGATCTTCACCTCGGACAGATCGCGCAGCATGTTCTCCGCCGAGACCTTGCGCGCGGCGTCACGGTTGGCGCGGTTGCGTGCCTGCTCGGCGTAGAGTTCGTTTTCGGTGATGATCGCGATGCGCGCCTGCGGCAGCGTGAAACCGCCGGCCAGCGGCGCAACGCCCAGCGCCAGCGGCGCTGCGCCGCCGGCGAATTCCGCATAGCCGGCCACGGTATCGGGCTTGAGGCCGTACTCGCGGAAGTATTCGAGCATCGTTTCACGCCGGCCGGCGCTGTCGGCCAGCACCAGGATGCGGCCGGAAAAACCGTCGGCGAAATCGCGCAGCCGGTGCAGCGGATCGTCGGCGCGGCGCTCGACCGCGAGCGGCGGCAGCGGCGCGGTGTCCGCACTGGCCGTGCCGTTGGCAACGGGCGCATCGATGATGATGCGCGGAAAGGCTTTCAGCGCGCCGAGAAACGCGTCGACAGTCAGAAACAGATCCTGCGGCGGCAGCACCGGGCTGGCGCGGTTGCCGGCGAGCAGCGCGTGGCGCGACTGCGTGTCCTGCCAGAATTGTGCGGCCGCTGTCTCGATATCGCCGTGCACACACAGCAGTGCGTCATCCGGCAGATAATCGGCGAGCACCGCGGTCGAGTCGAAAAACAGCGGCAGGTAGTATTCGATGCCGGGCGGTGCAATGCCTTTGCTGACATCCTTGTAAATGCGGCTGCGCGATGGATCGCCTTCGAACCGCTCACGGAAATTGCGGCGAAACCGTGTCTGGCCGTCGTCGTCCATCGGAAATTCGCGCG
>JBDZVW010000153.1:0-6527 GCA_040255885.1 Betaproteobacteria bacterium | reverse complement strand
AGCGCAGGATCACGTGCGCCGGATAGGTGACCTCGTCGGCATCGACGCGGATCAGACCCGGACGCAAGCGCGTGCCGAGCCGGAACAGATTGTCCGCGTCAAACGCCGGCTGATCGCCGAAGTGCTGTTTCAGCAGCGGCACGATCAGGCCGGTGAAACCGCGGCTGCGCCCCAACTGCATTTCGAATGACAGGCTCTGGCTTTCGTGAATGCCGTACGAGCGCGCAACGCCGAGCGGCTGGCCGAGCCAGTCGCGCGGCAGGTTCTGCTCGTAGCGCGCGTGACCCGTTTCATGGATCACGCCCATCAGGCTCTGCGTGAAATCGCCGTCGTGATAACGCGTGGTAAGTCGCACGTCCTCCGGCACGCCGCCGCTGAACGGATGCGCGCTTTCGTCGAGCCGGCCGGCCGCGAAGTCGAATCCCAGCAGCTTCATCACGTCCAGTCCCAGCGCACGCTGCGCGGCGACCGCAAACGGACCGGCCGGCGCAATGACTTTTTCGTCGCGCTGCTTCGCCTGCACGCGCGCGATCAGATCCGGCAGCCATTGTTTCACGTCGCCGAAAATGCGATCGATATCGGCGGCGCGCATGCCGGGCTCGAAACGATCCATCAGCGCGTCATAACGCGCCAGCCCCGTATCGTCCGCCAACAGCCGCGCCTCTTCGCGCGACAGCCGCACCACCTCACGGAAGTTCTGCAGGAAACCGCGCCAGTCATTGGCCTTGCGCTGGCTGCGCCACGCGTGCTCGCACTTCGCGCCGGCCAGCGTCTTCGCCTCGACCAGCGATTCGGGCAGTGCATTCGCGTCGCGCCAGTCGCGCTGCATCTCGCGCAGGTTGGCACGCTCGACGTCGTTCAGCGGCTCATCTTCGGCCGCACGCAGCCAGTCGGCGAGACGCGCGTCGGTACGCAGCCGGTGCATCAGCGTGTGCAATTCCGCCTCGGCCGCGGCGCGCGCGTCGTTGCCTTTCGGCGGCATCATCGCGTTGCGGTCCCAGCCGACGATCGCGGCGAGATGCTGATAGCGGTAAAGCCGCGCGTGGACGCGGCACAGTTCGGCGTATGCCGATGAAGCAGACATGGTCGTTCCGTATTTCAGTAAAGCGGGATGGGTAGCACAGGCCGGCGGGATGCGCGTTGCGAAGCCTGTACGCGGCAAGTGTCCCATGCCGGGGGCCGCGGGATCAACACCTCACGGCCCACCACTTTCAAATACCGCAGAATTTATCGCCGCCGCATTTTCAGCGGCGCGACATCACGAATGCCTTGCGGGATTCCGGATCGGGAACACGTTCCGCGCCTTCACCGTCGTGCACGGGCGGCCGCTGTCCGGCACGAAGCAACATCGCACCCAGCAGCGATGCCGTGGCGGCGAAGATGGCACCGATGATGAAAGCCGCATGGTAGCCGCCGTTGAGCGCGGCGAGCCGGTCCGTGCCGGACACGAGCAGACTGTCGGTGCGCGCCGCTGCAAGGCTGGCGAGAATCGCCAGGCCGAGCGCCCCGCCCATCATGAACGAAGTGTTGACGACTCCGGAAGCGAGACCGGATTCGCCCGGCTCGACGTCACTCATCGCGGCCAGCAGCACCGGGTTGAACGCAACACCGGCGCCGAGACCGAGCAGCAGCATGCCCGGCAGCACGTCGGCGATGAAGTTTCCGTCCACCGGTGCGCGGGCAAACAGCGCAAGGCCGGCCGCGGCCACCAGCAGCCCCGCCGCAAGCGGCGTCCTGATGCCGAAACGCATTACGAGCCGGGCGGAGAGCCCGAGCGAGAACGCGCCCATGATCAGATTCGACGGCAGAAAGGCGAGCCCGACCTGCAGCGGACTGTAGCCGAGCACGAGTTGCAGATAGAGAGCGGAGATGAAAAACCACGCAAACATCGCGGCCGCCCACAGCACACCGACGACGTTCGCGGTGGCGAGGTTGCGCAAGCGAAACAGGCCGAGCGGCATCAGCGGTGCACGAACCCGCGCTTCGATGCCGACAAAGAGCACGAGCAATACCGCGGCGGCGATAAGCAGTCCTATCGTCTGTGCGGACGCCCATCCGGCCGCGTTGCCGTTCACGACCGCGTAGACGGCAAGCATCAGCGATGCCGTCACCGTCATGGCGCCGGCAACATCAACGCGCGCCGCCGCTTCTGAACGCCGCCCCGCCGGCAGCAAAATCAGGCACAGCGCGTACACCACGACACCGACCGGAAGGTTGACGAGAAAAATCCAGTGCCAGCTGAACGCATCGGTCAGCAGCCCACCGAGAAATACGCCGATCGATCCGCCGCCGGCCATCACGAAACCGAAGATGCCCATCGCCTTCGCGCGTTCGGCCGGCTCGGTAAACAGGTTCATGATCAGCGACAGCGCGACCGCCGACACGACAGCACCGCCGATTCCCTGCACTGCGCGCGCGCCGACCAGCAACGACTGCGAGTCGGCCAGTCCGCACGCCAGCGACGCCAGCGTGAAGAGCGTGATCCCGAGCAGGAACAGCCGGCGCTGCCCGAACAGATCGCCCAAGCGGCCGCCGAGCAGCAGGAAACCGCCGAACGTCAGCATGTACGCATTCACCACCCACACCAGTGACGTCTGCGAAAAGCCGAGCGCCTCCCTGATCGACGGCAGCGCGACGTTGACCACCGTGGTATCGAGGACGATCATCAAATCCCCGAAGCAGAGCACCACGAGCGCCAGCCAGCGCTTCCGCCCTTCAATGCCGTCGGTCATGAGCGCCCGCCGCAATCACTGCGCAACATAAACCATCCATCCCACGCCGAAGCGGTCGGCAACCATGCCGAAGCGCGGCGAAAAGAATGTTTTGCCAAGCGGCATTTGTGTCTGTCCGCCGTCAGCCAACGCATTGAACACGCGATCGGCCTCGGCTTCGTCCGCCACCGTCAGCGATAACGAAAACCCCTGGAAGTTCGGCTTGCCCTTGCAGCTGCCGTCGGACGCCAGCACCGTCGAGCCGCCGACGCGGAAGGCGCAATGCATCACCTTGTTCTCCGAATTCGGCGGCACGCAGCCGGGCGGCGGCGGTTCCGGGCTTTCCTTGTAACGCATCAGCATCACCACTTCGGCGCCGAGCGCCTTCTTGTAAAAATCGAGCGCCTCTTCGCAGCGGCCGTCGAAAAACAGGTAGGGCTGGATTTGCATGATTCATCCTTTCAGGAAGTTGTGATTGCCGTCAACATCATCGATGTCGGGTTACGTTTCGGGGGCCGACGCGACCCGCACCACTCTTTCGCTTTCGTCATTCACGCTTCTTTCAAACCGTTTTCGGTCGCGGCACGCCGCCGTTCGCTTTCCGCAATCATTTTTGACAAATCCGCCGCCGGCCGCACCTCGAAACAGCCGCCCATGCGGATGCTCGGATGCTTCGACATCAACTCGGTCGCGTGATCGAGGTCGCGGGCTTCAAGGAACATGATGCCGCCCAGGTATTCCTTGGTTTCGGCAAACGGACCATCGGTCACCGACACCTTGCCGCCGCGGTAACGCACGGTGGCTGCGCTGCGGGGACCCTGCAGCGCCTCGCCGCCGACGAAATGGCCGCCTTCGCGCAGCACGTCATCATAAGCGAAACACTCGTCCATGAATGCATTGCGTTCGCTTTCGGACATCGCGTCCCACTGTTGTTCACCGATGTAACCCAGACAGACGTATCTCATGATTTTTCCTTGATTGCCGTGTATGAATTTCAGGTCCGGAACCGGATCGTTCTGCTCCGTTACCTGGTAATTGAATGGCAGTTATCCGATTCGACATCGTGTCACACGATTCAGGCAATTGCCGGCACACGCCTGAGCATCATGTCGGGCAGGCGCGGGTCCTTCATCGCACAGGCATTGACCCGATTGCAATGGGCGCGTGATTTGTACAGGATGCGGACAAACACCACGGTCTCGCCGCGGGCGAGTCTGACGTCCTGCGGCAATGACACCAGTGTTGCCGGTTTCACGTCGTCGGCAACGAACTCGTGATATTCAAGCGCGCCGTGCTCGCGCCAGATTTTTCCCGCCTTTCGGATCATGTCACGACAAACCGGCAGCCTGTTCTTCGGCACCGGCAACAGGAATCCGTCAATAAAACTCATACAGGTTTGTCAGCGTCGATGCCCGCGGGGCAACACCCGGCCCGCGAAGCTTTGAATTTAACGTCCCGCGCACCACAAATATTCCAGCGCAGATACGCGTTCAACCACCGCTCAGCGCCTGGACGATGATGATTTCGTCGTTCACATCGAGCGGCTGCGCCAGTTCGCGCACCTGCTCGCCGTTGATGAAGATGCGGATGTGACGCCGTATCCGGTCCTGCTCATCGACGATGCGAAAGCGGATTCCGGCATAACGGCGGTCGAGGTCGGCGAGTGCGGCGGCGAGCGTGGTACCGCTCGCGTCGGTCTGACTGCAGTCGGTATACGAACGCAGCGCACCGGGTATCAATACTTTCATTTCACCGGCCTACAGTTCGGCCGCCTCCACCGCGTAGATCTCCGGCAGGTGCTGCGCCATGCAGCTCCAGCGGCGGCCTTCGTCGCCGCTCATCCACAGTTCCCCGCTGGTGGTTCCGAAATACAGGCCGACCGGATCCTGCGCATCCGCCGTCATCGCCTGGCGCTTCACCGTCCACCACGCCTGGCGCTGCGGCAAGCCGTCGTCGAGACGCTGCCAGGTCTTGCCGGCATTGCGCGTCGCATAGACCGCGGGCTTGCCTTCGGGGCTGGTGCGCGGCCACACGCTGGTGCCGTCCATCGGAAACACCCACACGGCATCCGCGTCGCGCGGGTGCACCACCATCGGAAAGCCGATGTCGCCGACACGCCGCGGCAGGTTGTCGCCGATGCGCTGCCAGGTATCCGACGGCCGGTCGATGCGGTAGATGCCGCAGTGATTCTGCTGGTACAGCCGATCCGGATTGCCCGGGCACAAGCGGATGCAGTGCGGATCATGGAAAGTCGGCTCGGCGCCGTCGAAGCCTTCGACCACCGCCAGCCCCTTCAGCAGCGGGCGGAAGGTCTGGCCGCCATCGACCGACTCGTGCACGCCGCCGCCCGACATCGCGAAATACAGGTGCGCACGATCGCGCGGATCGACAATGATCGAGTGCAGCTTCGGTCCGTCCGGCGTGCCGTCCTGCACCGTGCCCATCCATTTGCGATACTGCGGATCATCGTTGATCGAAGAGAACGGCGCCCACGTCACGCCGCCGTCCTGCGAGCGGAACAGCCCCTGCGGCGACGTCCCCGCGTACCACGTGCCGGACTCGTCGGCATGCCCGGGCGTCAGCCAGAACGTATGATCGACCGCGCGCCCCGCTTCACTGGCCGCCGCCTTTGCGAACGCCGGCGGACGCTCGGCTTCCTTCCAGGTGCGGCCGCGATCGGTGGAACGAAACACGGTGGGACCGAGATGGCCGGTCTTCGCCGCCGCCAGCAGCGTGCGGCCGTCGCGCGGATCGAGCACCAGGTGACTGACGACATGGCCGAGGAAATGCGGCCCGTCGGCACGCCAGGCCTTTCGGTCAGCGTCGCCGTGAAACAGCCACGCGCCCTTGCGCGTGGCAATCAGCACGACCGGGTGGTGCGATCGCGCGCGCGCCGCCGGGCTCCGTCTGCGGCCTGCCGGCCGTGTGCCGGCATCGGTTGTCATCATCGCTCACTCCTTCACCGCTTCCCGCTGCTGTGAGCGGGCCTCGGCGACGCTTTCGCGGATCGGCCGGACCGGCCGCACCTCGATGCTGCCGACACGCGCCGGCGGAATTTTCGATGCGATCCGGATCGCCTCGTTCAGATCCTTCGCCTCGATCATGTAGAACCCGGCAAGCTGCTCCTTGGTCTCCGCAAACGGGCCATCGGTCACCGACACCTTGCTGTTGCGCACCCTTACGGTGGTCGCGGTGGCAACCGGCTGCAGCGCCTCCGATGCAATGCAGTGGCCGCTCGCCCGTATCTGCGTGTCGTAGTCCACGCAATCCTCATCGGGCAGTTCGTCGAGCCGTTTTTCGTCGAGATACACCAGGCACAGATACTTCATCATGTTCTCCAAATAACGCTCATAAGTAGCTGTATTTAAGTGACGCAACGCAGTCACACTCACTTTGAAATGGCTGCTGTCACCCTGTAGTCGATCGGCAGGACGCCGGATCGACATCGGGCCGATCAATTTTTCAGTTCGGCCAGCCGCCGTTCGAGAAAGCGCCGTTCCGGCGCCTGCTGCGTGAGCTCGAGCGCCTGTTCGTAAGCGGCGCGGGCTTCCGGCTCCCTGCCCAGCCGCCGGTACAGATCCGCGCGTGCCGCGTGTGCGAGGCGATAGTTCGCAAGCTCGCCGCGCGCCAGGATCGCATCGATCAGCGCCAGCCCCGCCGCCGGACCGTCGCGCATCGCCACCGCGACCGCCCGGTTCAGCTCGACCACCGCCGACCGCTCCACGCGCAGCAGCACGTCGTAGAGCGCAACGATCTGTGCCCAGTCGGTCGCGTCGCTGGCGGGCGCTTCGGCGTGCACCGCCGCGATTGCCGCTT
>JBDZVW010000531.1:0-1749 GCA_040255885.1 Betaproteobacteria bacterium | reverse complement strand
CCCTTGCCGATGGCCTTCACTTCACCCTGATCGGGTTTCTCCGCAGCGCTGTCCGGAATCACGATGCCCGATGCAGTCTTGCGTTCTTCTTCCAGCCGTTTGACGATGATACGGTCATGCAACGGACGGATTTTCATAGAATTCTCCTTACACGGATAATTGAACTCGCTGTAAAAAACCGAACTTGTTAGCACTCAGTGCCAGCGAGTGCCAATGATAATGACTCGATTGTCCGGTTTCAAGAGGTCACTGAAGGAAATTAATCGACTGCGGCCAATCGAACTGGATTTGATGCATCGCAACAAATCGGGATGGCATCTGCGGATGCCGACGGCATCGCGCCAGCGACATGTCCACCGACCGGGAGGACCTTGATTCGTCCCCGGTCTCTGCGTCCACAACGCTTGCGGTTATGAGCCGGACGATACGATGCCCGAATCAGGCTTCGGGAGTGTAGCGTACCGCTCCCGTTTTTGGAGGCAATCCCGCACTCGTATTCGGCACACCGAAACGATAGACAGTTCTGCGGTCGCCATCGCAGGACGGAGGAACAGGAGGGTACGGGCACGGCAGTTCGCGGCCACCGCCCTCGTCGAGCGTGGCATCGTCCGCGTAGCCATACCAGATGCCGCCATGCACCGGCCGGAACAGCCACATCAGATAGCCGGCGCGCGCCGCCACCTGCAGCAGTTCGTCGGTATCCGGCGCATCGGCAACCACCGCCTGGTTGCCGTCGATGCCGAACGGGAACGCGCCGAATGCCTGCAGGCAGGCCAGCGCTTCGCTCGACTCCGCCCCAGGTCGCAGGCAGCCGCGCCGTTCGGCACGCGCAACATCCCACGCGCCAAGCGCCCACGCCGCCTCCATCGCGGCGCAATCGAGGGCGAGCAGATCATCCCAGCGTTCGTTGAGCTGCAGCGCCGAGCTCGGGATCGGGCTGAACGTCACCGCGGCGGCGGTTTCGTCATCAGCCAGCTTTTCCCTGATGAATGCATGCCAGTGCAACGTCAGGATGATCGGCGTGTCCGGACACGGAACCGCCGCCAGCGTCACCGCGAACAGCGGCAGTCCGGTGGAATCGATCTGATCGGCAATGCGCTCGAGTATCTGCATGGCGTCCATTTCCTCCGTGCTACACTCATGACACAGCTCACGAATCAGAGTTGCCGTCCGCCTGTGCACCGGCACTGCAAGCCACCCGTATCACAGCCGAATTCCAGCGCAGCTCTCCACGATTTGACGAGCAAAAAGCATGCGCAGTGCGTGCTTCAAAAATCTAAACGAAATGGCTTCATCGACGCAAACCAGCACTCCGGATGACCTGCTGCTAAAACGCAGTCTTGCCGCCGTCTGGCATCCGTGCACGCAGATGAAACACCACGAGCAACTGCCGCTGGTGCCGATCGCGCGCGGGGCCGGCATATGGCTCTACGATTTTTCGGGCCGACGCTACCTCGACGCGGTGAGTTCGTGGTGGGTCAATCTGTTCGGCCACGCCAACCCACGCATCAACGCCGCGCTGACCGACCAGCTGGCGCGGCTCGAACACGTGATCCTCGCCGGATTCACCCACGAGCCGGTGGTCGAACTGTCGGAGCGGCTCAGCCGCATGACCGGCGGCGCACTCGGCCATTGTTTCTATGGCAGCGACGGCGCGTCGGCAACCGAAATCGCGCTCAAGATGAGTTTCCATTACTGGCGCAACAGCGGCCGGCCGGCCAAGACGCGTTTCGTCAGCCTCGCCAACGG
>JBDZVW010000530.1:0-1762 GCA_040255885.1 Betaproteobacteria bacterium | reverse complement strand
TCGATCTGAAGGATCCGGCGCGCGGCGCACTGGGCGCGCTGGCGCCGCAGCAGATCGTCGACACGGTGCGGGCGGTTGCCGGACGGCGCCGGGTCAGCGCGACGGTGGGTGATCCGCCGTATGTGCCACAGGCGTTGCTGCAACAGATCGCCGGCACCGCCGCAGCCGGCGTCGATTACGTGAAAATCGGCATTCCGCCACAGTTGACCGCCGCCGACTGGCTGGCACTGGCGGACGCAGTCCGGATCGCGCACCCGGCGCGTCTCGTCGCGGTGCTGTTCGCCGACCGCGATCCGGACCTGTCGCTGATCGAGCGGCTGGCCGGCCTGCGATTCGGCGGCGTGATGCTCGACACCGCGGCAAAGAAAAACGGACGGCTGCGCGATCACGTCGACGACGCCGTGCTGCGGCGCTTTGTCGAACATGCCCATGCGGCCGGGTTGATCGCAGGACTTGCCGGCTCGCTGCAGCCCGCCGACATTCCGCAGCTGCTGCCGCTCGGCGCCGACTATCTCGGCTTTCGCGGCGCGCTGTGCGCTGGTGGCCGGCGCGAGGCAGAGCTGGACGCAACGCGCATCGCCGACGTGCGGCGGGCGATCGCGGCACGCGGCGCGGCGGCAGTCGCACCTGTTGAGGAATCAAGCATCGCCGACAGCTGCCCGTAATCGCTCCGCCCGACTACGCGGGTGTCGAAACCGGCACTGCGAATCATGCGCGGCAATTCGCGATCGACGATCCCGGCGCGTGCCAGTGCGGCGACGGTAGCGGTTGCAGGAACACGACAGGATTTCACCAGCACCAGGTGTGACGCCCGCAGTTCATGCGCGAGCCACGCAGCCAGGCTGTCCGAAGTCACATCCCAGCTCTTGCGGATACCGGTGTTACGGCCAAGCCACCTCGTCGGCAACCACACCGGCAGCGCGCCATCGGCATGCGCACGCACGATTTCCGTCCGACTGCGCGCCGCGCGCAAGCGCGGATCGAGCGCGCACAGCATCACACCGAACTGCTCCATCGCCAGCAGCGCCATGTCGTGCGCCGCGGCATCGGAGAATTGCCAGCGCGCCTGCGCCGTCCGCACCGCGTCGGCAAAGCGGCCGCCGCCCGGCACGATCACCGTGCGGCCAGCGCCGTGACGCGCGACAGAATCGACCCACGCACGCAACGCCGGCGAGTCCGCCAGGCTGCCGCCGAGCTTGACTACCGAAATTCGACGGTGTGAATTTCGTTTAGCTGACACGTTTCAATGTGGTCTGAATAGCTCTCGATCAACGCCGCGAACATCGCCGCGAGCTGGATAGGCGAACGGAACAGGCGCGTTGATCTCTACAGAATCGAGTGGTTGTTACACCCTCATTCCCTCGCCACCACGGTATCGTAGAGCCCGTAGTGGGTCAGGCCGTCGTGACTCTCGATGCCCGTATAACGGAGTGAGGCGTCCTCATAGCGGCGAAAGGCGAATACGGCCTGATTCATCTGTTCGGTATTGAACACCATGAGCCGGACGAGCAGGTGAAAATCCTTCACCGTCAGCCCGGTGACAGCCTGAAACAAATCCGGCTCGAGCTTGGTGATGACATCCTGCAGGGTATTTTCACGAAAGTCGGTCAAGTACATGAACGCAGGGATACGCGTGGCGAACTTGATCAGCTTCTCCTGAACGAGCTTGCGCTTCGACTTGTATTCCTTTTCCTCGTCGGTGAGCTGCTTCTTCTGCTTCTCTGTCAAGTCGTTCTCTTTCGCCTTGTTCTTGAACTCCTTG
>JBDZVW010000529.1:0-1762 GCA_040255885.1 Betaproteobacteria bacterium | reverse complement strand
GCCCTCCACCGCCTTCGATCCCCCTAGCTCCGATATCGTTGCCATCTCCTCGCACTCCGTATTGAGGTTTCACTTTCCCGCCAGCGCCACCGTGCATCCGGCGGTTCCGCGGCCGCGGCAATCACGATCATGGCGCAGTCCCGGCTCATCTTCAGACGGGCATGCTCAGGCAGGTGTTTTGCCGATTCAGGCGGCCGGTCGACCGCCCGTCACCGTCGGCGAAAAAGCAGGCCGAGTTCTTGTTGTGAGATAGAGTACTAATACATCCTAGGATGACCTATGTAAACAAACTTCGCCGCGGATTGTCAAGCGTAGAACCGGACTTTTGCCGGCGTATTCCGGGAGTCAGCCGTAGCGGGCGGCCTGCAGCGATTCAACGTCGATTTCGGGTGCGACGCCGGAAACGATGTCGGCCGTGATGCGGCCCGATCCGCAGCTCATCGTCCATCCCAGCGTGCCGTGGCCGGTGTTGAGAAACAGATTGCGGTAGCGCGTGCGGCCGATCACCGGCGGACCGTCCGGCGTCATCGGCCGCAGCCCGCACCACGGTTCCACGCGGGACAGGTCTCCGCCGTGCGGATACAGGTCGCGCAGCACGTGTATCAGCGTGCGCTCGCGCGATTTGCGCAGCTGCAGATCGTAACCGCCGAGTTCCGCGGTGCCGGCCACCCGGATCCGTTCGCTGAGACGGGTGATCGCCGTTTTGTACGTCTCATCCATCACCGTCGATCGCGGCGCTGCGTCCGGATCAACCACCGGCACCGTGATTGAATAGCCCTTGACCGGATACACCGGGATGCGAATGCCGATCTTCCGCAACAGCAGTGGCGAATAGCTGCCCAGCGCGACGACCCAGGCGTCGGCGTGCAGCGAGCCCCGATCGGTATCGACGTGCACAATACGATCGGTTCCGGCCACCAGCGAGCGGACCGTCACGCCGTAGCGAAACTGCACGCCAAGCGCGCGCGCCTTCTGTTCGAGCGCGCGCGTGAACTTGAAACAGTCGCCGGTCTCGTCGTCCGGCAGGCGCAGTCCGCCGGTGATCTTGCCGGCGACGCGGGCCAGCGCCGGTTCGGCGTCAATGCACTGTTGCACGTCGAGCAGTTGATACGGCACACCGCAACGCTCCAGCACCGCCACGTCGCGCGCCGCGCCGGCGAGCTGACGCTGCGAGCGGAACAGTTGCAGCGTGCCCAGGCTGCGTTCGTCATAGCGGATCCCGATCTCGTTGCGCAGCGCGCGCAACAGATCGCGGCTGTAGCCGGCCAGCGGCAGCATGCGTCCCTTGTTGATCGCATAACGCGCCGCGGTGCAGTTGCACAAGAGTTGCATCGCCCATCGCCACATCGCCGCATCCGCGCGCAGACGAACGGCCAGCGGCGAATGCCGCATCACCAGCCATTTGAACAATTTCAGCGGCAGGTCGGGCGCAGCCCACGGCGCAGCATAGCCGGGAGAAATTTCGCCGGCGTTCGCGAAACTGGTTTCCATCGCGGAACCGGACTGACGATCGATCACGATCACCTCGTGACCGGCCTGCGCCGAGTAGTAAGCCGTCGTGATGCCTATCACACCACTGCCGAGAATCGCGATTTTCATGCGCCATGCATCCTGCCGATTGTCGCGTCCTTGCCGGAACGGTTCATTGCGCGGTCGGCACGATGTCCAACTTCGCGGCAACGATTTCGAGCGCTCATTGTGACGGATACCGCTTTTTCGATGTATAAATTGTGCTACGGTATTTTTGTATTATTGAAAAGTT
>JBDZVW010000152.1:0-6595 GCA_040255885.1 Betaproteobacteria bacterium | reverse complement strand
ACGCCTTCGCGATGGTCGCGGCTTCGACCGGATAATCGCTGTGCGGATTGGCGCGGCGGCCGAAGCTGCCGCCGGCGTAGAGCATGTGAATCGCAACCTTGTCCGGTGCCAGCCCCAGCACGTGTGCAACGCTCGCCTGGTCGACAGTCTGGAACTGTTCGCCGTTCCATATTTCGCAATGGCCGGGCGCGACGCGCACGACACAGTTCATCGGTTCCATCGCCGCATGCGCGAGAAACGGGAATTCGTAAACCGCCTCGATGCGTGTCGCGGCTTTTTCGTACGCCGTCTCGAAGCTTCCGTCCTGGCGCGCGACCGCTGCGGGTTTTTCCGCCAGCTTGCGGTAATCGCGGATGATGTCATCGGTGCCCTGCGCAAACGCGGCGCTCTCGTCCCAATCGACGTGCAGCGCGTCGCGACCCTTCTTTGCCGACCAGAAATCCTTCGCCAGCACTGCAACGCCGTTTGGTATCTGCACCACGTCGGCGACGCCGGCAACCGCCTTCGCCGCGTGTGCGTCGAATCCGCGCACCGTCGCGCCGAAGCGCGGCGGATGCAGCACTACCGCGGTCAGCATGCCGGGAAGCCGGATGTCCTGTGTGTAGACCGCACGGCCGGTGGTTTTCGCGACGTTGTCGGTGCGCGGCACGAATTTTCCGAAGTAGACGTAGTCCTTTGGTTGCTTCAGCTTGATGTCGGTCGGCACCGCTTCGCGCGCGGCCGCCGCGGCGAGCTCGCCGAAGGTGGCGTGCCGGTCGCCATGCGACACGACACCGGCACTGACGCGAACGTCGGCCGGTGCCACGTTCCAGCGCTTTGCCGCCGCAGCAACCAGCATCGCACGGGCGGCCGCGCCGGCCTTGCGCATCTGCTCGAACGAGTTGGCGAGTGCGGTCGAACCGCCGGTGCCCTGCATCGGCCCCCAGAACAGGTTGTTGTAAAGCTTCGCGTCGGCCGGTGCGCCGGCAGGATGAATCTGATCCCATGCTGCATCGAGCTCTTCCGCGACCAGCGTCGGCAGTCCGGTATAGGTACCCTGGCCCATTTCGACGTGCTTCACGATCACGGTGACAGTATTGTCGGTGCCGATGTGCACGAATGCATTCGGCGCAAACGCTGCGGCACCCGGGGCGTCGACGGCGGCGGCCATCGCACTCCGGCGCCTGTAGCCGAGCGGCAGGTAGAAGCCGAGCGCGAGTCCGGCGCCCGCCTTCAGGAAATTGCGGCGGCTGACGTTGACGATGGCGATGTCGTTCATGGCCGTCTCCTAGGCCAGCGTCTTCGCCGCATCATGGATCGCGGCGCGGATGCGCGTGTAGGTGGCGCAGCGGCAGATGTTGCCGCTCATCGCGCCGTCGATGTCGGCGTCCGATGGCGCGGGCTTGCTTTTGAGCAGCGCGACGGCCGACATGATCTGCCCCGACTGGCAATAGCCGCACTGCACGACGTTGAGCTTCTGCCACGCCTGCTGCACTTTCTGCCCGACCGGATCGTGCTCCATCGCTTCGATCGTGATGATCTTTTTTCCGGCTGCTGAAGCCGCCGGGGTGATGCAGGAACGCGTCGCATAGCCGTTGATATGCACGGTGCAGGCGCCGCACAGCGCCATGCCGCAGCCGTACTTGGTTCCGGTCATGCCGAGCGTGTCGCGCAACACCCACAGCAGCGGGGTGTCGGAGGCAACGTCGGCCTGTGCCGTTTTGCCGTTCACGTTGAGTGTTATCATCATAGGTCGCCGTCCTGTATCGGAATGATTGTCCGTTGCCGCACTCAAAGACACGTTTTCACCGGTTGCCGCGAAACCACGCGCAGCTTATCTTGTCACCAAGTTTTGCCCGGCGCAACGCGATGACGAATCGATAGCGTGCGTACGCGCGAGCAAACCATCGGTCTGCTGCTGGGCTTCGCCGGCATGGCGGTATTCAGCCTGACGCTGCCGGCGACGCGCGCGGCGGTCGCGCAGCTCGATCCGTTCTTTGTCGGGTTCGGGCGTGCCGCGATTGCGGGGCTTGCCGCGGCCGCGATTCTTGCCGCCACGCGCCCGCCGCGGCCATCGCGCCGGCACGCCGGCGGACTGGCGCTGGTCGTGCTCGGTGTCGTGTTCGGATTTCCGCTGCTCGTGACGTGGGCGATGCAGTACGCCGATGCGTCGCATGGCGCGGTGGTTATCGGCGTGCTGCCGCTGGCATCGACGGCGGCTGCGGTGATCCGCGACCGCGAGCGCCCGTCGCCGGGATTCTGGGCGGCGGCCATTGCCGGCGCGGCGCTGGTCGTTGCGTTCGTTTTGAAAAGCGGCGCCGGCACGTTTCATCCGGCGGATTTGGCGCTGGTCGCGGCGGTGGTGCTGGCGAGCTTCGGCTACGCCGAAGGCGCGCGGCTGACGCGCGAGCTCGGCGGCTGGCAGACGATCAGTTGGGCACTGGTGGCGGCATTGCCGCTTTCGCTGCCGTTGTTCGGATTCGAAGTGTGGCGGCACGGCGCTGCGGCGCTCGGCGCCGGGCCGGCGGCGTGGGGCGGGTTTCTTTATGTCGTGCTGGCAAGCCAGTACTTCGGTTTTTTCCCATGGTATCGCGGGCTGGCGCGCGGCGGCATCTCGTACGTGAGTCAGGTGCTGCTGCTGCAGCCGTTCTTCACGATTGTCGCAGCCGGTATACTGTTGGGGGAATCGATCACCCTGTCGACGGTGATCTTTGCGCTGGCGGTCGTGGCAACGGTCGCGATTAGCTGGCGCATGCCGGTCGCGCGCAGCGGGCCGATCGTTTAGCTATTCTCGTTCGCCGGAATGTGCCGGTGTCTTGATGATGGAGGATGAATGAATGCACGGATGAAACGCCACGGGCCGCTGGCGCGCTTCAAGGTAATCGATCTGACGCGGGTGCGCTCGGGGCCGACGGCGGTGCGGCAGCTCGCCGACTGGGGCGCCGATGTGATCAAGATCGAGACGCCGCCGGACCTGGGCGTGAGCGACGGCTGGGGCGGCTCGCGCATCAGCCCGGATTTTCAGAATCTTCACCGCAACAAGCGCTCGCTGACGCTGAATCTGAAGGACGCGGACGGGCTGGCGATCTTCCACAAGCTGGTGAAGGACGCCGACGTGGTGGTGGAGAATTTCCGGCCTGACGTGAAGTTCCGGCTCGGCATTGATTACGAGAGCCTGAAGAAGATCAATCCGCGGCTGGTCTATGGCAGCATTTCCGGTTTCGGTCAGGATGGCCCGTATGCGAAGCGCGCCGGCTTCGATCAGGTGGCGCAGGGCATGGGCGGACTGATGGCGGTCACCGGCCTGCCGGGGCAGGGCCCGGTGCGTGCCGGGATTGCGATTTCGGATGTGAGCGCGGGGCTTTACTGCGCGATGGGGATACTGACCGCGCTGCTCGAGCGTGAGCAATCCGGCGAGGGACAGTGGGTTCAGGTGTCATTGCTGCAGGCGATGATTGCGGTATCGGATTTCCAGGCCGCGCGCTGGCTGATCGCGCACGAAGTGCCGGGACAGGCGGGTAATGATCACCCGACGTCGATACCGACCGGCGTATTTCCGACGGCCGACGGCCATATCAACATTGCGGCCGGTGGGCAGGAAATGTGGGAGCGGCTGTGCCGGGCGCTGGGTGCCGATGAATTGATCGCCAAACCCGAATACGCGAGCGCCGCGCTGCGCTCGAAGAACCGCGTCGGTGTGAATCGCGATTTGTCGGAATACACGAAACGGCGTAGCAGTCGCGAATGGCTCGAGATATTCGAGACAAAGGGCGTCGCGGGCGGACCGATCTACAAGATGAACGAGGTGTTCGCCGATCCGCAGGTGCAGCACCTGGGAATGGCGGTGCCGGTGTCGCACCCGGAACTGGGCGACATCGCGGTGGTCGGACAGCCGTTCAAGCTCAGCCGCACCCCGAGCGAGGTGCGCAGTGCGACGCCGGCGTGTGGCGAGCACACGGATGAAGTGTTGCACGAACTCGGCTACAGCGATGCCGAGATCGCCGATCTGCGGAAACGGGTTGTAGTGTAACGTCGCGCATGAAAGCGTCGCCGTACCGGCTGCTGCCCTCGGTCGATCGCCTGCTGGGCGACGAGCGGACGCGCGAGCTGATTACGCGCCATGGCCGCAAGGCGGTAACGGACGGTCTGCGGCAGCGGCTGGATGCGTTGCGGGACGGATTGGCGAGCGGAACGGGCGCGCCGGCGGATGTTGCGCCGGAAGCGATCATCGACGCAGTGCGCGTGGCGCTCGATGCCCGCTCGGCGCCGTCGCTGCGGCGCGTGTTCAACCTGACCGGCACCGTGCTGCATACCAATCTCGGGCGCGCGCTGCTGCCGCAGTCGGCAGTGAGCGCGATGATCGCCGCGGCGCTCGCCGCGTGCAATCTCGAATTCGATCTGGAGCAGGGCCGGCGCGGCGAACGTGACACGCACGTCGAGGCGCTGCTGTGCGAGCTCACTGGCGCCGATGCGGCGACCGTCGTCAACAACAACGCGGCGGCGGTGTTCCTCGTGCTCAACACGCTGGCGAAAGGCAAGGAGGTCGCGCTGTCGCGCGGTGAGCTGATCGAGATCGGCGGCCAGTTCCGCATCCCGGATATCATGGCACGCGCCGGCTGCCGGCTGCGCGAGGTCGGTACCACCAACCGCACGCATCTGCGCGATTATGCCGCAGCCATTTCGCCGAAGACTGCGGCACTGATGCGGGTGCATGCGAGCAATTACCGCATCGAAGGCTTCACGCACAGCGTATCCGACGCCGAGCTGGCACAGCTGGCGCATGACAACGGGCTGGTGTTCATCAATGATCTCGGCAGCGGCACGCTGGTCGATCTGCGCCGTTACGGATTGCCGCACGAGCCGACGCCACAGGAAGCGCTGGCGGCCGGTGCCGACGTGGTGACGTTCAGCGGCGACAAGCTGCTGGGTGGGCCGCAATGCGGGATCGTCGTCGGCTCCCGTGAATTGATTGCCCGGCTGCGCAAGTCGCCGCTGAAGCGTGTGCTGCGCGTCGACAAGATCACGCTGGCAGGGCTGGAGGTAGTGCTGCGGCTGTACCAGGACCCGGACACGCTCGCCGCGCGGTTGCCGACATTGAAATGGCTGACGCGGCCGCGCGATGACATCGCCGCTGCAGCGCAGCGCCTGCTGCCGGCTGTCGAAATGCATCTGCCATCGCCGTACCACGCGCGGATCGTGGATTGCCAGAGCCAGATCGGCAGCGGCTCGCTGCCGGTCGATCTGCTGCCGAGTGTGGCGCTGGCGATCGATACCGGGCAACTGCGCCGTGGTGCGGGCGCCGCCGTCGCGCGATTGCTGGCGGCGCTGCGCGCGCTGCCGGTGCCGGTGATCGGGCGCTTGAGCGGGGATGCGGTGATGCTCGATTTGCGCTGCCTGGATGACGAAGCACTCTTCGTCGGACAACTCGATCGCCTGGCGGTCCCGCCGTCGGCGTGAGCCGCGCCGGCTAGCGGGATTCGCCGCCGAGCAGAATCGTCAGCCGTTTGGCTGCAGCGATGACATGACGTGCGTCAGCGGGGCGCAGGCGCTCGCTGGGCATCGTCAGCGTCAGCGCGCCGGCCAGCGTTCCGGACGCCGCGAACACCGGCGCTGAAATGCCGGCGAGCTCCGGCGTGCGGTCACCCGACAGGATTGCCACACGATCGCGGCGAATGCGGCTGTAGAGCGCGCCGCGGGCGCCCGAGAATGCCATCAGCACTCTGCCGCCGGCACCGCGAGTGAGCGGCAGCACGTCGCCGGCGCGTGCATGATCGCGCACCGGCCGCGGGGAATCGACGCGATACAGACACAGCCGCCGGTCACCCTGCCGCACGTTGAACGTCGCACTTTCGTTGGTGCGTGCCACCAGCTCGCGCAGCACCGGCATCACCACCGGTTCCAGCGAAAACGATGCGACGTAGATCGCATGCAGTCGCGCCACTTCGGGCCCCAGCGCGTAACGGCCGTCGGCGTGGCGCTGCACGAGGCGGGCGTGTTCCAGTGACGCCAGCAGGCGCAGCGCCGTGCTCTTGTAGAGCGCTGCGCGCTGCGCCAGCTCGGCGAGCGGCAGCGCCGCGTCGCCGGTGCGAAATGCGGCGAGTAGCGACAGTGCGCGGTCCACCGCCGCGGCGCCGCCCGGTGCCGCGTGCTGCTCGGCAATCGACGGTGTGACGGCTTTTCTGGGCATCTTCAGTTCATCCGGCTTGACAGCCTGCGCTGGATAAATCATTCTATTATGCAGATTATCGTTCTGCAAGATAGAATACAGGTGATGTATGGAAAAAGTGCTGATCAGTGAAGTCGGGCCGCGCGACGGCCTGCAAAGCATCAAGCGCACGATGCCGACGCCGTTCAAGCTGCGCTGGATCGATGCGCTGGCGGGCGCGGGCCTGCGCGAGATCGAGGTCGGCTCCTTCGTGCCGGTCAAATTGCTGCCGCAGATGGCCGATATTCGTGACGTGGTGGCGCATGCGCTGACGATCCCGGATTTGCATGTGACGGCGCTGGTGCCGAACCTGCGCGGCGCACAGGCGGCGTTCGAGGCCGGTATTCACAAGGTGACGCTGCCGGTGTCGGTGACCGAGGCGCATTCGCTGGCGAACGTGCGCAAGACGCA
>JBDZVW010000528.1:0-1765 GCA_040255885.1 Betaproteobacteria bacterium | reverse complement strand
TCAGCGCCGGCAACTACGGCGGCAAGCTCGGGCAGTTTCATTTTCACCTGCGCGAGATCATGGCATGAGCGCGCTCACCTTCACGCTGCGCGAGCCGCCTGCGCGAACGATCGACTGCGCGCCGCTAACGCCCGATCTGCTGGCGGACAGGACGCCGGCCGAAATCGCCGCAATCGAACTGACTTGCGGCAACCGCAGACGGCGTGTCGATTCGCTGTTCGACATCGGCGGTGATGACGCGCAAACCGTAGTGATCAGGCGCAGTTGCGAGCGCCTGGCCTGGATCGGGAAAAACATGACGAGCGGTACGTTGACCGTTGAAGGCGACGCCGGTCCCTACGCCGGCTGCGGCATGCGTGGCGGCACGCTGACCGTCAGCGGCAACGCCGGCGCGTGGGCGGCGAGCGGGCTGATGGGCGGCGAGCTGCGTATCGGCGGCAACGCCGGCGATTTTCTGGCCGGCGCGCTGCCGGGCGACAAATACGGCATGCGCGGCGGGCTGGCCATCGTTGACGGCGACGCGGGCGACCGTGCCGCCGACCGCATGCGCCGCGGCGTGCTGCTGATCAAGGGCCGTGCCGGCGATTACCTCGCGTCGCGGATGCGCGCCGGGACGGTGATGGTGCTGGGCGACGCCGGCGACTGCGCCGGATTTTTGATGAAACGTGGCACGCTGATTCTGCGCCAGACGCCACGGCGTCCGCTGCCGACGTTCGGTGATTGCGGCGTTCATACGCTCGCGTTTCTGCGGCTGTATGCGCAGCCGTACGGCGACTGTGATCCGGCGTTCACCGATCTCGCGCGCTGGAACCGGGTACGCCGCTACGCCGGCGACCTGGCGCTGGCCGGCAACGGAGAGATACTGATTCATTCGTCGTGAGATGAAAGCCTTTTTCGTCCGTCACGGTGAATCGCTGTACAACGTGAAACGGTTGTGCAACGCCGATCCCAAGGTCGACGTGCCGCTGACCGCGCGCGGCATCCGGCAGGCGCAGGCGGCACGCAAGCGGCTTGCCGGAAAATCGCTGGAGGCGATCTACGTGTCGGAGCTGCCGCGCGCGCGGCAGACGGCGGAGATCATCCGTCGCGATCACGCCTGTCCGATGATCGTCGATGCCCGCCTCAACGACCGCCGATCGGGATTCGAAGGCCGGCCGATCGATGAATATCTGGCCGCCGCCGCGTCCGATCCCGTACACTTCTGCGCACCGGGCGGCGAATCCTATCTTGACCTGAAGGCGCGCATCATCGCGTTTCTTGACGAACTCTCCGCGTTCGACGCGGGCGCGGTGGCGGTGGTCACGCATCACGAGGTGCTGCAGGTCGTGAAAGGCACGCTGGAAAACCTCGACGAGCTCGAAATGTGGCGTACCGGGATCGAGCCCGGCGCGATCCTCGCCTATGAATTCGACGGCGGCAGCCGCGTGCGGCGCGGAAGCGGTTAGATGTGCAGTCGAGCGATGGCGAACTCCGGAATTCAGGAAAGGTACCGTCCTTCCGCCGCGACGATCCAGCTCGGACGCTTCGAACTGCCGTTGAGCGCACCGCTGGTAATGGGGATCGTCAACGTCACGCCCGATTCTTTCTACGCCGGCGGACGCCATGCCACCGCGGAGGCCGCGATCCGTCACGCGCTTGAGCTCAGATCACAAGGTGCCGACATCATCGATATCGGCGGCGAATCGACTCGTCCCGGTGCAATGCCGGTTGCGCTGCGCGAGGAACTGCGGCGCGTGCTGCCGGTAGTCGAAGCGCTCAGCACAAA
>JBDZVW010000527.1:0-1767 GCA_040255885.1 Betaproteobacteria bacterium | reverse complement strand
GACATTGCGCGAACGCGAACTCCGCTCCGGTTTCCAGATCGATACGCAGCAGCAATGCAAGCACGCGCGCCTTAAGCCGCCGCCTTGCCGCAGCCGAGTGGTCGAGGCTGCCGCGCTCCAGCGCATGTAATTGCTTGTAACAGTCTGAGAGCGATACGCCCAACCGCGTGGCCAGCGCGTTCTCCAGCGCTTCACGTGCGGCGTGCACCGCGTCAGGATCGAGCGGATCGTGACGCGCCCCGAGTTCGGTTGCGGACGGCGGCGTCAGCAGTTCGGCCAGCAACGCGAGGTCGGCTGCCGATTCTCTCGCGTCGAACAGGCGTGCCAGCACATCCAGCCACGTGTCTCGCGCCGTGTGTTCGGTGCTGCCGGCCAGGATTTCATCGTACGCACGCGCGGCCAGTTGCTGGGCCGCGTTCCAGCGGTCATAGCCGTTGCTCTCATGCTGCAGCAGCAGCGCCAGTTGCGGCGACGTGTAGTCGAATTCGACGCGCACCGGAGCGGACAGTCCGCGCAGCAACGACGGCGTCGGCGCGGTCTCGATTCCTGTGAACACGAAATCCTGGCGGCCTTCGGTCAGCTCGAGCACGCGGCTCGTGGCGGGAGGACTGTTGTCGCCATCGAGTTGCAGCGAAATGTGCGAGCCGTCGTCGGTCAGCAGCTTGACGTCGACCGGTATCGGCAGCGGCTGCTTGTGCAGCTGGCCCGGCGTCGGGGCAGTGTTTTGCGACAGCGTCAATGTGTAACGGCCGGCCTGCGCGTCGAATTCGCCGCGCGCGCGCACTTCCGGCGTGCCGGCCTGCGCGTACCATGCGAGGTAGGGCGAAAGATCGAGGTCGTTGGCATCGCCGAGCGCAGCCAGCAGATCCTCGATGGTGACCGCCTGTCCGTCATGGCGCGAGAAATACAGATCGGTGCCGCGGCGGAAGCGCTCCGGCCCGAGCCGTCCGGCCAGCATGCGGATCAGTTCCGCTCCTTTCTCGTAGACCGTCGTCGTATAGAAATTGTCGATCGCGCGGTATTCGGCCGGTCGCACCGGATGCGCGAGCGGCCCCGCATCCTCGGGGAATTGCGCGCGGCGCAACAGCGCGACGTCCGCGATGCGCTGCAACGCGGCCGACTGCATGTCGGCGCAAAAACTCTGTTCGCGAAAGACAGTGAACCCTTCCTTGAGGCTCAACTGGAACCAGTCGCGCAGCGTGACGCGATCGCCGCTCCAGTTGTGGAAATACTCGTGCGCGACCACCGCTTCGACGCGGCGGTACTCGTCGTCGGTGGTGGTGTCGGGATCGGCCAGCAGGCAACTGGTGTTGAAGATGTTGAGGCCCTTGTTTTCCATCGCCCCCATGTTGAAGTCGTGAGTGGCGGCGATGTTGAAAACCGCGAGATCGTAGTTGCGGCCGTACACGCGCTCGTCCCAGCGCATCGCGCGCTCCAGCGCGTCGAGCGCGTAATGGCAGCGGTCGATCGCGTCGGCTTCCGCCCACACGCGCAGTGCCACGTCGCGGCCGTCGGCGGTGCGATAAGGGCGCTCTATCTTTTCGAGATGCCCGGCCACCAGCGCGAACAGGTAGCTCGGCTTCGGGTGCGCGTCGATGAAACGCGCCCAGTGCCGGCCGTCCTCCAGATCGCCTGATCCGGATTCGTCGCCGCCGGCCAGCAGCACCGGGAAACGCGCGCGATCGGCACGCAAAGTCACGTCATAGCCCGCAAGCACGTCGGGCCGGTCCGGGTAGAAGGTGATACGGCGGAATCCCTGCGCCTCGC
>JBDZVW010000526.1:0-1775 GCA_040255885.1 Betaproteobacteria bacterium | reverse complement strand
AGGCCATTGTGCTGGTCAAAAGTGTTTATGAGGCGACAGCAGGATTCCCGAAGGAAGAGCTTTATTTGTTGACCAGCCAAATGAGGCGATGTGCGGTGTCCGTACCCAGCAACATTGCCGAAGGGGCTGCGAGATCGGGAAACAAAGAATTTTTACAGTTTCTTGGGATCGCTAGGGTTCGTTAAGTGAGTTGGAAACGCAGGCGCTGATTGCCAGGGAGCTTGATTATCTGAGCAACTACGACGTAATTATTGGGCAAATAGACAACGTTTTCGGCTTACTCGGCGGCTTGATCAATTCGCTGCGCAAAACGCCCTCGGACTGATGTTATCTCCTCACACCTCACACCTCACACCTCACGAAGACGCGCCTCGGCGCGTCTTCAGCTTCGAATTCTTCCCTCCGCAAACGCCGGAGGGCGTGGAGAAGCTGCGCGCCACGCGCCGGCAGCTGGCGCAGCTCAATCCGGAGTTTTTTTCGATCACCTACGGCGCCGGTGGCTCGACACGCGACCGCACGCTGGAGACCGCACTCGAGATCCAGGCCGAAGAGCACGCGGCGGCGCCGCATATTTCATGCGTTGGCGCCACCCGTGAACGGGTGCGGGAAACGCTGACGCAATACCGCGAGCACGGCATCCGGCATACCGTCGCGCTGCGCGGCGATTTGCCGTCCGGCACCGCGGACAGCGGCGATTTCCATTATGCGAATGAGCTGGTTGAATTCATCCGTGCGGAATTCGGCGAACAGTTCTTCATCGAGGTCGCCTGCTATCCGGAATATCATCCGCAGGCACGCAGCGCGACTGAAGACCTGAAGAATTTCAAGCGCAAGGTGGATGCCGGCGCCGATTCGGCGATCACGCAGTACTTTTTCAACGCCGATTCTTATTATCATTTCATCGACGAATGCGAAGCGCTCGGCATAGCGATCCCGATCGTGCCGGGCATCATGCCGATCGGCCGCTTCTCGCAACTGGCGCGTTTCTCGGATGCCTGCGGCGCCGAAATCCCGCGCTGGATCCGCAAGAAGCTCGAAGGCTACGGCGACGACATCGCATCGATCCGCGCGTTCGGCCTCGACGTCGTCACCGACCTGTGCGACGACCTGCTGCGCAACGGTGCGCCGGGACTGCACTTCTACACGCTGAACCAGGCCGGGCTGACGTCGACCATCTGGCAACGGCTGGGGCTGTAACCTTCCACGTGCGAGCGTGGCGTACGCCGTAACGGCGGCCCCTACGCCTTGTCGGCGGCGGTTTTTCCGGCTTGCCGGTTTCTCGATTTCTTCGCCTGCTTGGCGATGCGTGCGAGGCGTTTCTTGGCCGCCTGCTTGCGTCGCCTGGCGGCCAGCATCTGCGAGTGCGTCACGGTCATCGGGGGCTCCCGTCAGTCGGACGATTCGATCACCTGATCATCCCACGGCAGTCTGCTCCATTTCAACCGTTGCGGCCATCCATGACATGCATGGCGGCGCGCCCGACGTCGGATGCGTCTTGTGCCATTTTCTGGCACGCGGCGCAATCCGGACGTACTATGACTATGCCGCGCGTGCGGTCACCTTCTTTTTCTTCGCTTGCGCCGCCGCCGCATGCATCGACGCATACGCCTGGTGCGCCGCCGCTTCGGCGTCGCCGACCTGCACCGGCAGGCCCATGCTCGACAGCACCGAGCCGAGCGCCGCGAGGAACAGCATCACGTTGTCCGGCCGGCACGAATAACCCATGATGCCGATGCGCCAGATCTTGCCGGCGAGCGGGCCGAGGCCGGCGCCGA
>JBDZVW010000525.1:0-1783 GCA_040255885.1 Betaproteobacteria bacterium | reverse complement strand
CCACCAGCGTCGGCGAAATGGCGGCGCAGTTGAGCGCGAGGAACGGCTTGGCGGCGCGTTCGCTGAGGCGGTGCAGCGCCGATGCGACGAGTTCCTTGCCGCTGCCCGATTCACCCTCGATCAGCACCGAAAACGGCGAGCGCGCGTATTGCACGATCTGCTCACGCAATTTGCGGATCGGCGGGCTGTCACCGATCAGGCCGTCGTCGGTGACGGCCGCCTCACGCTCGACGTCGCGAATCTCCAGCGCCTGCAGCAGCAGCTTCTTCAGGTCGTCCGGCTCGCACGGCTTGGAGACGAATTCAATCGCGCCGAGGGTGCGGGCGTGGCGCGCGTTGGCGTCGTCGTTCTGCCCCGACAGCACCACGATCTTGATGCCGGGGACTTGCGCAATGAGCTCGCCGATGAGCTTGAAGCCTTCGTCCGGAACGTGCGGCGTCGGCGGCAGTCCGAGATCGATCAGCGCCAGTTGCGGCGGCTCGTCGACCTGTCGCAGGACGCTTTGTACCTGGCTGCGCGATTCCGCGACGTAAACGGAAAAGTCACGGCTCAATACGTAGTTGAGCGTGTCGGTGATCAGTGGATCGTCGTCGACGATCAGAAGATCAGGTTTATTGCCCCCCTTGTCCAACATTTTTTTCCTTGTTCACGGCCCTCGGTAACAGGTTCATTTTGCCAGAAGCGGGGGGTTATTGACAGTTTGCCCGGAGCGGTCGTCGATGCAGTGCAAAAACGCCTGCTCCAGGTCAGGGGCTTCAAATCGCCGGCACAGTTCATCGGGGGTTCCGGCAAAACGCACGCGGCCGTCGTGCAGCACCGCCATGCGGTCGCAGATTTCGTTGACGTCAGCCAGTGCATGGGATGTAAAAAAAAGCGTCGCGCCGCGCGCTTTCAGCGCCCTGAACTGGGCTTTCAGCAGCGCCCGCGCCTTTGGATCGAGGCCACTGGTCGGCTCGTCGAGCACGTACAATGCCTTGTCGCACAACAGGCAGGCCGCCAGCCCGAGCTTTTGTGTCATGCCCTTGGAGTAGGCGCGTACCGGCCGTCTCAGCGCCGCCGGATCGAGATCGAGCGCCGCCAGCATGCGCCCGGCCCGGCCGGGATCGAAGCTGCGCCCGTGCAGCGTCAGCATGTACTGCACAAAGTCGCGGCCGGTCAGGAAGTGCGGCGGGTTGAAGCGTTCCGGCAGAAAGACGAGCGGCGCCCGCGCCCGGGTGCGCGAATGCGGCGTGCCGAAGATTTCGATGGTGCCGGCATCGGCGGTGCAGAAATCCAGCAGGCATTTGATCAGCGTGGTCTTGCCGGCGCCGTTCACGCCGACCAGTCCGAACAGTTCACCGGCGGCGATGTCGAGCGAGAAATCAGCGAGCGCGGGCACCTGGCCGAATGCTTTCGAGACGCCGCAGAAGCGTAACGCCGGAACCGCGTCGGCGCCTGTGGCCGGCGACGTGCCGGGAGTGGCATCAGTGAGCTTCACGGTGCGCTAACTTAGCGGAAACGGGGGGCGGCTACAAGGCATTTTGGCCGTTCGGCTGCGGCGGCTGCTTTGGCGCCTTGTGCTCCGTAGTTTACAATGTCGAACCTATCTCATGGATATTCGCGTGATGCGTTGTGGCCCAAAAGATGCGGATGCAAGGCGCGGCGCGCCGCCCATAGTCGTTCTATGGGCAAGCGGCGCAACGCCGCAGACGCGCTTTTGGGCCGCAACCCTTCGGGACCGGGCGATTTGGGCGCGTTTCAGCGTCGCTCGCCGCTTGCATAGTCGGGCTATGCGGCGCGACTC
>JBDZVW010000524.1:0-1788 GCA_040255885.1 Betaproteobacteria bacterium | reverse complement strand
TGGATGAAAACAACAAGGTGCTGTATTCGCAACTGGTGCCGGAAATCAAGAACGAACCGGATTACGATGCGGCGCTGGCCGCGCTGAAGTAACGCGCGGCATTATCGATCGCAGGAGTTCTACCGACATGCTGATCTTCGAACGTTCACGCCGCGGGCGCGGCGCGCATGCCCAGGCGCCGGCCGTGGTGCCGGAG
Organism: Betaproteobacteria bacterium; assembly: GCA_040255885.1. Taxonomy (GTDB): domain Bacteria; phylum Pseudomonadota; class Gammaproteobacteria; order Burkholderiales; family JBDZVW01; genus JBDZVW01. The sequence continues at coordinate 1,592 of JBDZVW010000524.1, read as the reverse complement.
ATGAGTGCGATTCCGCAGCAGTTTTTGCGTAAACAGGCTCCGGCGCTTCCGCAAGTGTCGGAGCTCGACGCGGTGCGGCATTACACACGGCTGTCGCAACAGAACTTCTCGATCGATACCCATTTTTATCCGCTGGGCTCGTGCACGATGAAATACAATCCGCGCGCGTGCAACGCGCTGGCGATGCTGGCGCCGTTCCTGTCGCGCCACCCGGCGGCGCCCGATGATACCGGGCAGGGGTTCCTCGCCTGCCTGTACGAGCTGCAGGAAATTCTGAAAGAAGTATCGGGCATGGCCGGTGTCAGCCTGGCGCCGATGGCCGGCGCGCAGGGCGAGTTCGCCGGTGTCGCGATGATACGTGCGTATCACGAGGCGCGCGGCGACAGCGCGCGGCGCGAAATCCTGGTGCCGGATGCGGCGCACGGCACCAATCCGGCGTCGGCGGTGATGTGCGGCTACACCGCGCGTGACATTCCGACCGACCGCGACGGCAACGTCGACGTCGCGGCGCTGAAGACGATCGTCGGCCCGCATACCGCCGGATTGATGCTGACCAATCCGTCGACGCTTGGCGTATTCGAGCGCGCGATCCTCGATATTGAAGAGATTGTGCACGATGCCGGCGGACTGCTCTATTACGACGGCGCGAATCTCAACGCAATCCTGGGCAAGGTGAAGCCCGGCGACATGGGTTTCGACGTGATCCACCTCAACCTGCACAAGACCTTTTCGACGCCGCACGGCGGTGGTGGACCGGGCGCCGGGCCGGTCGGCGTCAATGACAAGCTGCTGCCGTTCCTGCCGGTGCCGCTGGTCGGGCTCGACAACAACGGCTACCGGCTGCTCGGCGAAAAGGATCTGCCGCACACGATCGGCCGGCTGTCGGCGCATGCCGGCAACGCCGGCGTGCTGCTGCGCGCCTACGTGTATGCGCGCATGCTGGGCGGCGAAGGGATGCGGCAGGTCGCCGAGTTCGCGACATTGAATGCGAACTACCTGATGGCCGAACTGCGCCGCGCCGGTTTCGAGCTTGCCTACCCGTCACGCCGCGCCAGCCACGAATTCATCATCACGCTGCAGAAGCTGAAAGACGAAACCGGGGTCACCGCGCTGGATGTTGCGAAGCGGCTGCTCGACAAGGGCTTCCACGCGCCGACGATGTATTTTCCGCTGCTGGTTCCGGAATGCCTGCTGATCGAGCCGACCGAAACCGAATCGAAGGAAACGCTCGACGCGTTCGTCGCGGCAATGAGCGAAATCGCCGACGAAGCGCGCCGCGATCCAGAGCTTGTAAAAAGCGCGCCGCATACGACGCCGGTGCGGCGTCTGGATGAAGTCAGGGCAGCTCGCGATCTGGACCTGGCGTTCAGCGGTTAGCGGAGGTGTCGGCGCGGCGTGGTTGAGGAAGTCTCTGCGATCCAGGTGCCGTTTACCACCCCTCCGCTTCGCTCCTCCCCTCCTTAAAAACAGGAGGGGAAAAGTTCGCAGATGCGAACTTATTACCGCTGTTCTGGCGATTCGACCATGCTTCGCGTCCAAATGTACGGCGCGGTGGAAACACGAATTTCCCCTCCTCGGATGAGGAGGGGTGG
>JBDZVW010000151.1:0-6707 GCA_040255885.1 Betaproteobacteria bacterium | reverse complement strand
GCGATCAGCGCCGGCTACGAGCACGCGTGGCGCACCATTCTCGACTGCAACATCACCACGCTGATCGCCGGCATCGCGCTGTTTGCGTTCGGTTCGGGGCCGGTCAAGGGATTCGCGGTGGTGCTGTGCCTCGGACTGCTGACGTCGATGTTCAGCGCGGTGATGGTGTCGCGCGGCATCGTGAATTACGTCTATGGGCGCAAGCGCCGGCTGGAGAAGATTTCGATCGGACAGATCTGGCGCCCCGAAACCGTTGCCGCGGGCGGCAAGCGGGGTGCGAAGTCCGTCGCCGCGCCGGCGGCCGCAGCCCAGGCTCATGCGGCGCCTCCGACGTCCGGTCGCAAGGGCAAGACCGGCGGCGTCGGCAGCAAGGCGTAAGGCCGCCCAAGCGGACGATCACGGAAAGAAGCCATGGAATTTTTCAGGATCAAGCACGACATCCCGTTCATGCGCTATGCGCATGTCTTCAACGTGATTTCGCTGGTGTTGTTCATTGCCGCGGTGGGGTCGCTGGCGACGCGCGGCCTGAACTTCGGAGTCGATTTCACCGGTGGCACCGTGATGCAGGTGCATTATCAGAACGCCGCCAATCTCGAAAAAATCCGCAGCGACCTGGCGCAGCTCGGCTTTCCTGATGCCGGTGTGCAGAATTTCGGCACCACTCGCGACGTGCTGATCCGACTCGCGGTGAAGCCCGGCCAGTCGAGTGCGCAACTTTCCGAAACGGTGATGAAGACGCTCTCGAAAAGCGATCCCGCCGTCGAGAAGCGCAGCGTGGAATTCATCGGGCCCCAGGTCGGCAACGAGCTGTTCCGCAACGGCGCGTTCGCGCTGTTGTTCGTGTCGATCGGCATCGTGGTGTATCTGTGGTTCCGTTTCGAATGGAAGTTCGGGGTCGCCGCGATCATCGCCAACCTGCATGACGTGGTGATCATCCTCGGCTTCTTTTCGTGGTTCCAGTGGGATTTCTCGCTGACGGTGCTGGCGGCGATTCTCGCGATTCTTGGCTATTCGGTCAACGAGTCGGTGGTGGTGTTCGACCGGGTGCGCGAGAACTTCCGGAAGATGCGCCGCACCTCGGTGCCGGACATCATCAACAACGCGATCACGCGCACCATGTCGCGCACCATCATCACGCACGGATCGACGCAGCTGATGGTGTGCTCGATGCTGATTTTCGGCGGCGAGACGCTGCATTACTTTGCACTCGCACTCACCATCGGCATCTGCTTCAGCATCTATTCGTCGGTGCTGGTGTCGAGTCCGCTGGTGATGTATTTCGGCATCAAGCGTGAAGATCTGGTCAAGACCGAAAGAAAGTCGACCGAAGCCGTTGTGTAGGGGCGGCAGCCATCGCCTGCGGGATGACGGCACAGTACGGCACCCGTTCGCGTTCAGCGGCTTCTTCGATGCCACGCGTTGCTGCCGCACGTGGAACTGATCACATCCTTTTTCGGCGTTCTGCTGCACCTGGACCAGCATCTGCAGACGCTGGCGGCGCACTACGGCGGCTGGATCTACGCCATCCTGTTTCTGATCATCTTCTGCGAAACCGGCCTGGTGGTTACGCCGTTTCTGCCAGGTGATTCACTGCTCTTCGTATCCGGCACGGTGGCCGCGGCCGGCGTGCTCGATGTCCACGTCCTCGCGATTCTGCTGCTGCTGGCGGCGGTGCTCGGCGACAGCCTGAATTACGCGATCGGCCGCTATCTGGGGCCGAAGGTGTTTCATTTCGAAGGTTCGCGTTTTTTCAACCCGGAGCACCTGCGGCGCGCGCATGCGTTCTATGAGCGCCACGGCGGCAAGACCATCGTGCTGGCGCGCTTCATTCCGATCATCCGCACCTATGCGCCATTCGTCGCCGGCATCGGTGCGATGACGTACAGCCGCTTCATCGCATGGAACGTCAGCGGGGCGGTGCTGTGGGTCGGGCTGGTGCTTTATGCCGGCTATTTCTTCGGCAACATCCCGCTGGTCCGGCAGAACCTGTCGTGGGTGATCATCGGCATCATCGTCGTGTCGGTCATGCCGGGCGTGGTCGCGTATCTGCGCGAGCGGGCGCGAACGTCGAAGGGTTAACCGCCAAGGCGCCAAGGACGCCAAGAAAGACAAGAACAAAAGCGATAACCGCAGAGGCGCAGAGACGCAGAGGAACGCGAAGGAAAACAAAAGCAAAACGAAATCAGAAATTCCGTTCTTTGCAGCTTTTCTTTGCGCCTTCGCGCCTTCGCGGTTACAGCTTTTCTCTGCGTTTCCTCTGCGTCTCTGCGGTTGCAGTTGTTTTTGATCTGGTTTTTCTTGACGCCTTGGCGGTTAACCCCCTAGTTCAAGGCGCTCGCCAGACGCTTCCGGTATTCGCTGACCAGATCGCTGTCGTTGCCGAGCACGCTGAAGACCTGCAGGATGGTCTTGCGGCCGATGTCGTCACCGAACGAGCGGTCGCGGCGCACGATTTCAAGCAGCTGATCGAGTGCCTGACGGTGATGCTGTGCCGCGACCTGCAGTTTCGCGAACTGCAGCCGTGCATCGAGATCGTCGGGCTTGTGCGCGATGCGCCGTTCCAGAGCGTGCGTATCGGGCGCCTTCTCCGCCGTCGCGGCGAAATCGATCTGCGCGCGCAGTGCAGCCACCCGTTCGTCCATCTGTGCCAGCGGCGACAGGTCTTGCAGCAGGGCGCGCGCTTCGCCGAGCTGGTCGAGCGCAATCAGGATTTCGGCCGTGTCGATCTTGACGGGCTCGCTGCCGGGATCTGCGGCGGCCGCCTGTTCGAGCGCCGCCAGCGCTTTTGCCGCGTCGCCGTCGTCACGGTAGTCCGCCATCGCCTGCACGCGCATCCGCTCCGCCGCCGACGGCACGATGCGGTCGATGAATGCGCGGACTGCCGGTTCGGGCAGCGCGCCGGAGAATTCGTCTGCGATGCGCCCGTCGACGAACGCCTTCACGTTGGGGATGCCGCGCACGCCGTATTCCATCGCCAGTTGCGGGTGTTCGTCGGAATTGATTTTCGCCAGCGTGAAACGGCCGCCGTATTCGGCCACCAGTTTTTCGAGAACAGGTCCCAGCGCGCGGCAGGGCGCGCACCACGGCGCCCAGAAATCGACCACTACCGGGACCTTTTTCGAGCCCTCGATCACGGCCGGAATGAAGTTGTCGTTGCCGACTTCTACCGTATATGACGTCATATCAATGTCCTGCAATCCAACACTGATAATGAAAATAGGGACGATTGCCGCCCGCTTCAAGAGGGCGGCGGTCCCGGCGCTGTTACGGCACCCGCCGTGCCAGGTCGGCGGCCAACCCGATGTACGATGCCGGCGTCAGCGCCAGCAGCCGCTGTTTTTCCGCGTCGGGGATGGACAGCCCCGTGATGAATGCGTGCAGCGCTTCACGGTCGATGCCGGACTTGCCGCGCGTCAATTCCTTCAGCTGCTCGTAGGCGCCGGTGATGCGGTAGCGCCGCATCACGGTCTGTATCGGCTCCGCCAGCACTTCCCAGGTATCGTCCAGATCCCGCGCCAGGCGCGCGGTGTCGGCCTCGATCCGTGCCAGGCCCTTGCTCAGCGAATCGTACGCGAGCAGCGCATGCCCCAGTGCGACGCCCATGTTGCGCAGCACGGTGGAGTCGGTCAGGTCGCGCTGCCAGCGCGATACCGGCAGCTTGTCGCTCATGTGGCGCAGCAGCGCATTGGCGACACCGAGATTGCCCTCGGAATTCTCGAAGTCGATCGGATTGACCTTGTGCGGCATCGTCGATGACCCGACCTCGCCGGCCTTCGTTTTCTGTTTCAGGTAACCCAGTGAAATATAGCCCCAGCAATCGCGGTCGAGATCGATCAGGATGGTGTTCGTGCGGGCACACGCATCAAACAGCTCGGCCATCGCGTCGTGCGGCTCGATCTGCGTGGTGTACGGGCTGAACTCGAGCCCCAGTCCTTCGACGAACGCGCGTGCAAAGCGCTCCCAGTCGAAGCCGGGGTAGGCTGCGGCATGTGCGCTGTAGTTGCCGACGGCGCCGTTGATCTTGCCCGGTATCGGCACCGTTGCGAAGCGCTGCCGCGCGCGCGTCAGGCGGTGCACGAAGTTGGCGAATTCCTTGCCGAGCGTGGTTGGCGACGCCGGCTGTCCGTGCGTATGAGCGAGCATCGGCACGGCGGCGTATTCGGCGGTGAGCGCGCGCAGCTTTTCGATGATGGCGTCGAGCGCCGGCAGCAGCACGTCGTCGCGGGCGCGTTTCAGCATCAGCGCGTGCGACAGATTGTTGATGTCTTCCGACGTGCAGGCAAAGTGGACGAACTCGAGCACCGGTGCCACTTCAGGGTCGCCGCTCAGCTGTTCCTTCAGCCAGTACTCGACCGCCTTGACGTCGTGGTTGGTACGCCCTTCGATGGCCTTGATTGCCGCGCCGTCCGCTGCGGCGAAGCCGGCGGCAACAGTGTCGAGGTGGGCTTCCGCCACGGCCGAAAATGCCGGCACTTCGGCGATCGCAGGTTCACGCGACAGCGCTTTCAGCCATTCGATCTCGACGTGCACGCGGTAGCGGATCAGCGCCAGTTCGCTGAATACGTCGCGCAGTGACGCAACCTTGCCGTGGTAACGGCCATCGAGCGGGGAAAGTGCGGTGAGCGTGGTGAGGTTCATGGGTCGTGCAGCGGTCAAAACGGCGGCTATTCTAGCATATGCAGTGCGGCATCCGGACTGCGGGCCGGCGGCGCTGTCTGCCGCCGAATGATGCTGGTTTGCATACCTTGTCAGCAGCGTTCGGTCAGCATGCGATCCAGACCGAGACGCGCTGTGCCAGCGCCTCGCTGGTCAGGTTTTCCGCGACGACAAGACGGGTGGCGGCATGGCGCACGACGACGCGAAAATCCGTGTAGCTACGGAAGTTTGCATAGCGCGGCCCGGGCTCGACATCGATGGAATCGATGGCGGCGCGGGCGATGGCGTGCCGGCGCACGCACATGCCACCCCAGCGACGAACGGTGACAATGCCGGTCGGCGTCGCTTCCACGGTCAGCGAGTTACCGAGATGGTAAATGGCGATCAGCACGAACAGCACACCGAACACCGCCATCGGCACTACGAATATTCCGACCAGCCACACGATGATGATGCCGAGCGCGCCGGTATGCGCCACGGCGAACAGACCTTCTCCGAGGAAGGCCGCCGGCGCCAGGCATGCCAGCCCGAACGCACCGAGACGCAGTGCGGCGCGCGGCGCGCGCCATGGCGGGAAATAGAGGCGTACGCCGTCGGCGATCGCTTCAGCCCGCACGCGATTGCGGGGCAGGTCGGCATAGGGATCCATTGCGATCATTGATCGAGGCCGTTGCGGGTCGTCAGTTCAGTTCCATGATCGCGAGATCATTACGCCGTGTTCCGATGAAGCGCGCCAGTATGCGGTAGGTGTCGAAGTCGAACGGATGCGTCGCGACCGTATCGTCGAATTCCTGAAGCTCGTGTTCTGACGACACGCTGCCGAGATAGCACCAGCGGTCTAGAATGTGCACTTCAACGCGTTCGCCCTCCGCGCACTGTTCGCGTACGCCGATGCGTCCGCGAAACGGCCAGCGCCGCGTGCGCAACGGCAGCAGCGCGGTGGCCGCGCGGGCGCGATGCAGCGCCGGCGGTTCACGTCCGGTGCATGCGCCGCGGCATTTTTTGATCTGAAACGCGAAGCACGGGCCGCTGCCTTTTTCCAGTCCCAGTACGATCGGGCATAGCTCGTGCGCGTGTGCGATGTCGCGCAACGCGTCGAGTGCGGCGTGGCGCGAGCGGAACAGCCCGTACGCGTGCTCGATCCGCGCCGGATCGATTTCGGCGGCCGGAATCAGGCGCGGCGCGCCGGCGTCGGGATCATCGGCATCCCACAGCCAGGTGCAGAGGTCGCCGTTGTGCCGCAGCAGCCGGTTGTGGGCCGGTCGCAGCTTTTTCACGAGTTCGGCTTCACGGATCAGCGCACCCAGTTCGCCGGCGGTTTCCAGCCACTCGACGCGGCGGATCTGCTGTGAGATCCGCATGTCCTTGTTGACGCGATGATCCGCGGCAAAATGCGACAGCACACGCGTGCGCAGATTGACGCTCTTGCCGACGTAGAGCGGAAGATTGTTTTCCCCGTAGAACAGATAGACACCGGGGCCTTCCGGAATGTCGTCCAGCACGTCGGCGCCGAGTCCGGCCGGCACCGCCGGCTGCTTCATTGCCTGCGCCGCCGTTTCCGCCACACACGCGACACCGAGCTCGGCGCGCCAGCATTGCAGCAGGTCCCACAACACCCGCGCATCGCCGAGTGCGCGATGGCGTGCGGCGCACGACAGGCCGTGGCGTTCGATCAGGCTGTCGAGATTGTGGCGGCGATGCTGCGGATAAAGCCGCCGCGACAGCTTCACGGTGCACAGCACGGCGCTGCGGTAGCGGCTGCCGATGCGGCGGAATTCGTTGCGCAGGAATGCGTAGTCGAAGCGCGCGTTGTGCGCGATCAGCAGGCGTCCTTCAAGCAGCCGCGCCAATTCGGCAGCGATGTCGCAGAAGCGCGGGGCGGACGCGACCATTTCGTTGGTGATGCCGGTCAGGGACTGGATCGCCGGCGGAATACTTTTTCCCGGGTTGACCAGCGTGCTCCATTCGCGCTCCACGCCGTGATCGTCGGCCAGCACCACGCCAACCTCGGTGATACGGTCATGCGTCGCTGTCGCCCCGGTGGTTTCCAG
>JBDZVW010000150.1:0-6743 GCA_040255885.1 Betaproteobacteria bacterium | reverse complement strand
GGCAGCGGCAATTACACGTTCGGGAGCAGTGACTGCGCGGATGGTTGCCCGACGACGGTCACTGGTTTCTTCGCCGGCTCCGATGCGGCGCGTGCCGGCCTGTCGTACGACGTTCAGGGCACCGGCATCGGTGCGATACAGGGTGCGGCGGTGTTTACGCAAGGCATGACAACGCCGCTGCTGACTGGCACCATCACGCCGGCCGACGTCGCGCTGGCGGACGGTTCCGGGGTCGCTGATTTCATCGCCGGCACCTCGGTGACGTTCAATGCCTCCGGGCAGCTGGTATCGTTCGTCGACGCGGAATCCGGCACCAACGGCATCGGCAGCGCCACGCTCGACACCGCGCAGGGCACCCAGTCCGCCGCGATCCCCGTCGCGGGCAATGACGGCATCATCGGCTGGGGACGCTGGACCGATGGCACCACCGACGGCGATGGGCAGTACAGCGGCTTTCTGCTTGGCGCAGAAGGCGGTTCGATTCATTTGGTCTCCGGCGTGCCGACGCCGGCGGGCGACATGCAGGCGTTGCAGACCGCGAACGTCACCGCGACCTATTCGCTGCTGGGCGCCACGCATCCCGACGGCTGGATCGGTCAGGGAAACGTGACCAGCGGTTCGCTGACCGCGCGATTCGGCAGCGGGCAGGTAGACGCCTATCTCGGCATCAACGCGGCTGGCGACGATTTTGCGCTTGCTGCGACGAATCTTCCGATCAGCGGCGCCGGTTTTGGCGGTGGCGGAAGCACGACAAGCGGATCCTGGTGTTCGGGAGGCTGCGACAGCAGCGTGCAAGGTTTCTTTTCCGGCGCGAACGCGGCGCGTGCAGGCATCAGCTACAGCATCAATGATGGTGGCCTGCAAGGCGCAGCCGCATTCAAGAAAAACTAGCGCATCCCCCGCGGGCCCGACAGTGCCTGATCGGATCAGATCAGCTGTTGGCGGATTATACTGGCCCGCCATTCCTGCCGTGCAGGCGGGTTCGCTGTTGGCGCTGCAATTTCAGCTCGAGCAAAGTCAGTGGTACGCCCCCGAGCGCCTGCGCGAGCTGCAGTTCGGCCAGTTGCGGCAACTGCTGCGGCACGCCGCCGATACGGTGCCGTTCTACCGCGAGCGTTTCGCGACGGTTGGATTCGATCCGGCAGCGGTCACGCCCGAATCCTTTGCGCAGCTGCCGCTGCTCACGCGCGGCGATGTCCGAAACGGCGGCGCGCGCATCGTCAGCAGCAGTCCGCCCGCGGACCACGGCCGCGCGATGGAATTCCATTCCGGCGGATCGACCGGCGAGCCGGTGAAGACGCTCGGCAACGAACTCACGCATTTTTTCTGGGGTGCGCTGCAACTGCGCGATCATTTGTGGCAGCGGCGTGATGGTTCCGCGACGTTCGCGGTAATCCGCACCGGCATCACCGAGGCGCGCCGCGCGGACTGGGGGCCGCCCGTCAGCACGGTTTACGAATCCGGACCGAGCTTTCTGATCGACATCGGGCGTGACGTGCGGGAACAGCTGGCGCGCGTGCGCGACATCGATCCGGATTATCTGATGACCCATCCGACCAATCTGCGCGCGCTGGCGGCGGAGAGCCTGGCGCAGCGCGCGCCGCTGCCGGCACTGCGCCAGGCGATCACCTTCGGCGAAGCGCTGCCGCCGGCGCTGCCGGCGCTGGTACGTGACGCATGGGGCGTGGAACTGAAGGACATCTACAGCGCCGAGGAAGTTGGCTATATCGCGCTGCAGTGCCCGGAACACCCGCACTATCACGTGCAGTCGGAAAACCTGCTGGTGGAAGTGCTGGACGATGACGGCCGGCCGTGCGCGCCGGGCGAAATCGGACGAGTGGTGGTGACGACATTGCACAATTTCACGATGCCGTTGATCCGCTACGCGCTGGGCGACTACGCCGAGGTCGGCGGTGCGTGTGCATGCGGCCGCGGGCTGCCGGTGCTGACCCGTGTCATGGGGCGCAGCCGCAACATGGTGCGGCTACCGGACGGTAGCCGCCACTGGCCGACGTTGCCGCCGCAGAAATGGCATCACATTGCGCCGGCGCGCCAGTTTCAGGTGGCGCAGATCGGCCGCGAGGAGATCGAACTGCGGCTGGTGCTCGATCGCCCGCTCGCCGCGGCGCAGGAGCAGCAGCTCGCCGCGACGTTCCGGCGCCTGCTGCGCCATCCGTTCCACGTCAGCGTGCGGCGCGTGACGCACATCGCCGCGAGTTCGCGGCACAAGTTCGAGGATTTCGTCTGTGAGCTGCCGGACGATGACTGATGCGACCGGCAGCCCATTGTCCGTGCAGGACGGTGCACCGTCGGATGCCGCCGCGGCGGCACTGGCGCTGCTCGAGAACGGACAGGCGGCGCAGGCGCGACGGCTGCTGGAGGGCCGCTGCCGGGACGAGCCCGCGGACAGCCGGTGCCGGTTTCTGCTGGGCGTCGCATGCGACCGGACCGGCGATTCCGCGGCAGCGCTCGCCGCGTTCGACCGCGTTCTGGCGCAGGAGCCCGCGCACGTGCCGGCGCTCAATGCGCGCGGCAGCGTGCTGGCCGCCGGCGGCCGGCTGCCGCAGGCGCTCGCATCATTCCGCGCTGCGCACGCGGCGGCGCCGGCCGATCCGCAACCGCTGGTCAACATCGGCATCGTGCTGGAGCAGCTGAACGACGGGGCGGCGGCGCTTGCGCATTATGATCGCGCGCAGGCGCTCGACGCCGGCCACGCCGCGGCGCTGCTCAACCGTGGCGCGTTGCTCGCGCGCAACGGGCGCCTGCAGGAGGCGCTGGCGAACAACCGGCAGCTCGCCGAGCGTCACCCGCGCCTGGCCGACGCCCATTTCAACTGTGCCGACGTGCTGCTGGCACTGACGCGCTACGCGGAAGCGCTCGACGCCTGCAGGCAGGCGCTGGCGCTCGACGCGGCGCACGCGGCAGCACGGTTCGCGCAAGCGGTGGCGCTGGCCGCGCTCGGACGATTCGACGAGTCGGCCGACGCATTCGCCCGTGCCCGCGTGCTTGACCCCGGAATCGCGCACCGCATGGCGCAGGGTGCCGATCTCACGGAAGCGGCGAGCGGCGCCGATCCCGACCCGCGTGTCGTCTATCTGCACGCTGGGCTGCGCCGGCTTCAAGCCTGCGACTGGAGCGATTACGCGCCGTTTGTCGCGCGGTTTGCGCGTCTGGTGGACGAAGCCGCCGGCACGCCGCGGGCACTGGCGGAACGCGCACTGGTGCGGCCGATCACGATGCTGCCGATCGAGCCTGCGCTGCAGCTTGCGCTCGCGCGCGACGTGTCGGCACAAGTCGAGCGGCATGCCGGCCCGCCGCTGCCGCCCGTCGCCGCGCGCCGCCGCGACGATGCCCGGCTGCGCATCGGCTACGTGTCGGCGGATATGCGGGCGCATGTTTCCGCCCGCCTGATGCTCCCGGTTTTCGAGCGGCACGACCGCGGCCGTTTCGAGGTTTTCTGCTACGCGCTGAATCCGGACGACGGCAGCCGCGAGCGGCGGCGCGTCGCGGCGGCCGCGGATCATTTTCGCGAGCTGGACCAGCTCGATGACCGCAGCGCCGCGGCAGCCATCCGCGCCGACGGCATCGACATTCTGATCGATCTAGGCGGCTACACGCTGGGCTCGCGCAGCGGAATTTTCGCGCTGCGCCCGGTGTCATTGCAGGCCGCCTGGCAAGGGTTCGCCGGCTCGATGGGTGCACGCTTCATCGACTACCAGATCGTCGATCGCATCGCCGTGCCACACGCGCTGGAGCGCTGCTGGAGCGAAGCGCTGGCATTCCTGCCGGGGACGTATTTCATCTACGATCAGCGCGAGCCGCCGGTGGCGCCTTCTTCGCGGGCGGAGCAGGAATTGCCGGCGGAGGGCTTCGTCTTCTGCTGCTTCAATGCTGCAGAAAAAATCGGGCCACGGGTGTTCGAGATCTGGATGCGCCTGCTGCGACAGGTTGCAGGGAGCGTATTGTGGCTGCTGGGGCGCGATCCGGCGGTCGTGGCCAATCTGCGGCGCGAGGCGGCGACACGCGGAATCGATGCCGGCCGCCTGGTGTTCGCGCCGTTCGTGCCGCTTTCACAGCACATCGCGCGCATGCGCTGCGCGGATCTGTTCCTCGACACGTTCTGCTTCAACGCCCACACCACCGCCTGCGATGCGCTGCGGGCCGGGCTGCCGGTGTTGACCTGTCCGGGCGAGGCATTCGCGTCGCGTGTGTGCGCGAGCGTGCTTGCCGCCATTGGCCTGAATGAGCTGATCGCGGCAAGTCCGGGACAGTATGAAACGTGCGCGCTCGACTACGCTGCGCGTCCACAGGTCCTGACGGCAATCAGGGCTAAGCTTGCTGACGATCGTCTGACGGCGCCCCTGTTCGATGCCCGGCGCCGGGTGCGGGAGATTGAGGCAGCCTATCAACTGATGTGGGATCGCCATTGCACGGGTCTGCCGCCGCAGCAGCTGGAGGTGCCGCCGCAGGATGCGCCCGGCGGCGGCGCGGCGAGTCAGTGATTGTGGTCGTCGATCCAGTGCTGCGCGCGCGAGTGCCCCTGCGCGATTTCGCCGGTCGTCATGTGCTGCGCGATCCGGGCCAGCGACTGCTGCGCCAGCCGGTCTCCCGATTGTGCGGCGATGTCTACCCACATGTAGGCGGTGACCGGGTCACGCGCGACGCCTCGTCCCTGGAAGTACAACATGCCGAGATTGTGCTGGGCGTCGACGTGGCCGCGTTGCGCCGCTTCGCGGAACCACTTCGCGGCCAGCGCGTCGTTTTGCGGCACGCCGCGTCCCTGCGCGTAGAGCAGGCCGAGATCGAATTGCGCGCCGGGATCGTTCTGCACCGCCGCCAGTTGCCACCACTTGCGCGCCTCGGCGACGTCCTGCTTCACGCCCAGTCCGCGCGCATACATCAGGCCGATGCTGGTCTGTGCACGCGCATCGCCACGTTGCGCCAGCTTCAGGTACCAGCGCGCGGCTTGCGGATAGTCCTGCAGCACGCCGCGTCCGAGATAATAGGCATTGGCGAGCTCGCGCATCGCCTGCAGGTCACCGCTTTCGGCGCGCCGCGTCAGCGCATTGATGCCGGACTGCGCACACGCGGCCGGCGACGGCATGAGCAGCGCGACCGCCATCAGCACGACGCACACGGCGGATGCGGTCCATGCGTTGCGCATGGCGCCGTGCGCCGTCACCGGATGCGCTCCAGCAGCGCCAGCCGGTAGGCGTAGGGGTGCCGGTCGTCGGCCGGAAACGATTGCGATTCGGTTTCGCGCCAGCGGCTGATGTCGAATTCCGGCATGCGCGTGTCGCCCTCGACCTCGGCGTCCACCACGGTGAGATAAATGCGATCGGTCATTGGCAGTGCCGCGCGGTAGAGCTGCGCGCCGCCGATCACGAAAATGTCGGGATCGTCGCCGCACGCGGTGATCGCTGCTTGCAGTGATGCAACCACGATCGCTCCCGGCACGGTGTAATCGGGCTGGCGCGTGACGATCACCGTGGTGCGGCCGGGCAGCAGACGGTGGATCGACTCCCAGGTGCGGCGCCCCATGATGATGTGGTGCCCCATCGTGATGCGCTTGAACTGCTGCAGCTCGTTCGGCAGATGCCACGGAATGCCGTTGTCGCGGCCGATCACCCGATTGCGCGACATCGCGACGACGATCGAAATGCGGGGCCGGGTTGAACGCGAAACGTTACCCTCCGTTCCGGATGGCTCTTCCTCGATCCTCAATCCTCGATCCTCAATCCTAAACCGCCACCGGCGCCTTGATCGCCGGATACGGATCATAGCCTTCGAGCGTGAAATCCTCGTAGCGGAAGCCGAACAGGCTGGTGACTGCCGGATTGAGTTTCATCGCCGGCAGCGGCCGCGGCGGGCGTGACAACTGCTCGCGTGCCTGGTCCAGATGATTCAGATAGAGATGCGCATCGCCGACGGTGTGCACGAATTCGCCGGGCTTCAGCCCGCACACCTGCGCCACCATCAGGGTCAGCAGCGCGTACGATGCGATGTTGAACGGCACGCCGAGAAAGATGTCGGCGCTGCGCTGGTAGAGCTGGCACGACAGCCGGCCATCGGCGACGTAGAACTGGAATAGCGCATGGCATGGCAGCAGCGCCATTTGATCGAGCTCGCCGACGTTCCACGCCGACACCACCAGTCGGCGCGAGTCGGGATTGGCCTTGATCTGCTCGATCACGTTGGTGATCTGGTCGATGTGGCGGCCGTCGGCGGCCGGCCATGAGCGCCACTGGCGGCCGTAGACCGGGCCGAGATTGCCGTCGGCATCCGCCCATTCATCCCAGATCGTCACGCCATGCTGGTGCAGATAGCGCACGTTGGTGTCGCCGTTGAGAAACCACAGCAGTTCGTGGATCACCGACTTCAGGTGCACTTTCTTCGTCGTCAGCAGCGGAAAGCCGGCGCCGAGATCGCATCTCAGTTGCGCGCCGAAAATGCTGAGCGTGCCGGTGCCGGTGCGGTCATCCTTGCGCGTGCCATGTTCAAGGATGTGGCGCATCAGGTCGAGATACTGGCGCATCGTTCGGGAGTCCGGAAGAAAGGCGCAAGCTTAAGTCACCGCGCGCCGCACGGCAACCGCACGCAAGCCGTACGTCGATTTGCTATGCTTGCCATCCCGGCATCGATCTGAGAACGGCGGTGCGGCGGGTATCCGCGCCGCTGCCGGGGCGCGCCGGATGCTTGACGCCGCGGCACTTGCGTCATAAAAATAGCGATGCGAAACAAAT
>JBDZVW010000523.1:0-1805 GCA_040255885.1 Betaproteobacteria bacterium | reverse complement strand
TCATCGTGCCGACCGGCGCCAACCGCTTCCTGTTCGTGACGGCGCCGATCCTGTCGATCATGCCGGCGATCGCGGCATGGGCGGTGATTCCGTTCACACCGGAGCTGACGCTGTCGAAAGTCGATGCCGGCCTGCTGTACGTGCTGGCGATCACGTCGGTCGGCGTCTATGGCGTGATCATCGCCGGCTGGGCATCGAACTCCAAATACGCGTTTCTCGGCAGCCTGCGTTCCGCGGCGCAGATCGTGTCGTACGAAATCGCGATGGGGTTCGCGCTGGTCGGCGTACTGATGGCGGCGCAGACGCTGAATCTGGGCGAAATCGTGCGCGCTCAGCAGGGGCAGTACGGACTGTTCAACTGGTTCTGGATCCCGCTGTTTCCGCTGTTCCTGGTCTATTTCATCTCGGGCGTGGCGGAAACCAACCGCCTGCCGTTCGACATGGCGGAAGGCGAGTCCGAAATCGTCGCCGGCTTTCACGTCGAATATTCCGGCATGGCGTTTGCCGTGTTCTTCGTCGCCGAATACGCGAACATGATCCTGATCTCGACGCTGGCGTCGGTGATGTTCCTCGGCGGCTGGCTGTCGCCGATTCCGGGCATTCCGGACAGTTTCTGGTGGCTGGCGGCGAAGGTCGCGTTCATGCTGTTCCTGTTCATCTGGTTCCGCGCGACGTTCCCGCGCTACCGTTACGACCAGATCATGCGGCTCGGCTGGAAGGTGTTCATTCCGGTGACGCTGATCTGGATCGTGGTGCTCGGCTTCTGGATGCAGACGCCGGCGTGGGTGTGGTGGAGATAGCCGATGTTCGGTCGCATAGCAGATTTTTTTCGTACCTTCCTGCTGTTCGAGCTGGTGAAGGGCATGGCGCTGACCGGGCGCTACATGTTCGCGCGCAAGATCACCGTGCAGTTCCCGGAGGAAAAGACGCCGCAGGGCCCGCGCTTTCGCGGCCTGCATGCGCTGCGCCGCTATCCGAACGGCGAGGAGCGCTGCATCGCGTGCAAGCTGTGCGAAGCGGTGTGTCCGGCGCTGGCGATCACGATCGATTCCGAGCAGCGCGACGACGGCACGCGCCGCACCACGCGCTATGACATCGATCTCACCAAGTGCATTTTCTGCGGCTTTTGCGAGGAATCCTGTCCGGTGGACTCGATCGTCGAGACCCGGATCATCGAATACCACGGCGAGAAGCGCGGCGACCTGATCTACACCAAGCCGATGCTGCTGGCGGTCGGCGACGCGTACGAAAAGCAGATCGCGAAGGATCGCGCGGAAGACGCGGCCTACCGATGAGCGAGGCAACAGGCATGAAGACTGAGGGGAGACGCATGCGCGGGATTTGCGCCTCACGCCTCACTCCTCACGCCTCACGAATTCAAAAATGAGCTTTCAAGTATTCGTATTCTACGTTTTTGCCGCGATCATGGTGTTCGCGGCGGTGCGCGTCATCACCGCGCGCAATCCGGTGCATTCGGCGCTGTTTCTGGTGCTTGCGTTCTTCACGATGGCCGGCATCTGGATGCTGCTCGAGGCGGAGTTCCTGGCGATCGTGCTGGTGCTGGTGTACGTCGGCGCAGTGATGGTGCTGTTCCTGTTCGTGGTGATGATGCTCGACATCAACCTGACGCGATTGCGCGAGGGCTTCTGGACTTATCTGCCGGTCGGGGCGCTGGTCGGCATTCTGCTGATCGCCGAGATGGTGATCGTGCTCGGCGGCAAGTTTTTCGGGCTGTCGGCAACGCCGGCGCCGGCGCCGCTGCCCGCCAGCTACAGCAATACGAAGGAATTGGGGATGCTGCTGTA
>JBDZVW010000522.1:0-1806 GCA_040255885.1 Betaproteobacteria bacterium | reverse complement strand
CGTGCGGTTTTGCGGGGGGGGCCGAGCGCGTGCTGGCACTGATGGAAGCGCCCGCCGCGCATCCGCCGGCACCGGACGCATATGTCGTGCACCAGGGCGAGGCGGCATCGCGTTACGCATTCGATGCCGCGGAGCGCATGCGTGAGCGCGGCGCGGCGGTGGTGCTGCATTGCGGCGGAGGCGGCTTCAAGTCGCAGATGAAAAAGGCCGACGCGAGCGGCGCACGCTACGCGATCATCATCGGTGACGACGAACTGCAGGCGAACGTCGTCAGCGTCAAGCCGCTGCGCACGGAAGCGCCGCAGCTGCGTGTTACACTCGACGCGGCAATCGATCAAATTCGCAATATCGGGGACAAGTAAATGGCGTTCAATCTCGAAGAGCAGGAAGAACTCGAGGCGCTCAAGGCATGGTGGGGGCGCTACGGCATGCTGGTGACGGTGGCCGTGGTGGTCGCCGCGCTGACGACGGCCGGGATTTTCGGATGGCGCGCCTGGTGGCATCACCAGGACGTGCAGGCGGGAACATTCTACGTGCAACTGACGGCAGCCACGGCGGGCGGCGATCACAAGACGGTGAGTGACATCGCGAACCTGATCGAGAAGGACTATCCGCGAACGCGCTACGCGGCGATGGCTGCGCTGGCGTCGGCGCGCGCCGCATTCGATGCCGGCGACCTGAAGGCGGCGTCGGCGCAGCTGCAATGGGCGATCGATCATGCGAAGGAAGCCGAGTTGCGCGACGTGGCGCGGCTGCGGCTGGCGGGTGTGCTGCTCGACCAGAAAAATTATGCGCAGGCGCTCAAGCTGCTCGACGAAAAGCACGTGACGCCGCTCGACGGGCTGTACGCCGACCGCAAGGGTGACGTGCTGGCGGCGCAGGGCAAGGTTTCCGCGGCGAAAAGCGCCTACAAGGTCGCACTCAACGAGACGGGCCAGGGCGATGCGTACCACAACGTGATCCGGCTCAAGCTGGACGCGCTGGGCGACGCCAAATGACGCTGCGAACGATCGTGGCGCTGCTGGGCGCGTCCGTGCTGCTCGGCGGCTGCGGCTTCTGGGGCAGTTCGCCGGTGGCGCCGCCGTCGCCGCTGACATCGTTTACGCCGACGGTGAAGACACATGTCGACTGGCAGACCAATATCGGCGCGTCCGGCCACGGCATTTTTCGTCCGGCGGTGGCGAGCGGCTATGTTTACGTTGCCGGCAGCAGCGGCAAGATCGCGAAGATCGATGCGGTGAACGGCTCCACGGTATGGCAGATCGACGCCGGGCAGCCGCTGTCGGGCGGCGTCGGCGCCGGCGACGGCATGGTGCTGGTCGGCACGCCGATGGGCGAAGTACTGGCGTATGACACCGGCGGCAAGCAATTGTGGAAGGCACATGTGTCGAGCGCGGTGCTGTCCGCACCGGTGCCGGCGCGCGGCATCGTGGTGGTGCGCAGTGCCGACGATCGTCTGTACGGCCTGGATGCTGCCGACGGCAAGCGCAAATGGGTTTACGAGCGGCAGCTGCCGTCGCTGACGCTGCGCACCTACACCGGCGTCACCGTGGACCGCGGCGCGGTATTCGCCGGCTTCCCGGGCGGCCGCCTGGTCGCGCTCAATGCCGAGACCGGGGCGGTCGGCTGGGAGGCGCCGGTGGCGCTGCCGCACGGTACCACCGAACTGGAACGCGTCACCGACGTGTCGAGCCTGCCGGTCACCGATCCGGACCAGGTGTGCGCGGTTGCGTATCAGGGACGTGTCGCGTGCTTCGACATCCGCCGCGGCACGCTGAACTGGGCGCGCAGCATTTCGAGCTCGGC
>JBDZVW010000149.1:0-6768 GCA_040255885.1 Betaproteobacteria bacterium | reverse complement strand
GCCGGCGTGAAGCATTTTCCGCAGAACGTGAACATCGCGGCGGTGCTCAGCATGGCTGGTATCGGTTTCGATCGCACGCGGCTGAAGGCGGTGGCCGATCCGGCACTCAAGTTCAATACGCACTACATCAACATTCGCGGCAAGACCGGCAACATCAGCATCAAGTTCGAGAGCGTGCCGGCGCCGGAAAATCCGAAGACGGCATGGCTCGCCTGCTACAGCGCGCTGGCGGCGCTGACGCAGGTGAAGCCGGCGGCGCGCTACGGCACCTGACGGCAAAATCGAACCACAGAGACACTGAGGCACGGAGAAAAAACAACTGCAGTACCTTTGTGGTTATTACCTTTATCGGCGCCGACCTGCGTTCATCTGCGGTTGCCATTAAACTCTGTGTCTCTGTGCCTCTGTGGTGAAACAAAAGGAGCGAAAAGAATGACCACGATCGACATCGACAATCCGCAGGCGGAAACGATCCGTCAGCGTTATCTGAAGGTGGACACTTCAAACGTTTCCGATGTGCTCGAAACATTTGATTATTTCGACCAGGGGCTGTCGCCGAATTTCCTGCCGTACCCGGCCGACGCCGGCAAGATGGCCGGCTGGGCCTACACCATTCGCGGCCAGATGACCCCATACAAGGGCTCCGGTGATCCGGACAAGATGAAGGCGGTGGAAGGGTTGAAGCCGGGCCATCTCGGTGTGTGGAGCGGCGAAGGCGAAGGCGTATGCTTCTTTGGCGAGCTGATTGCGCTCGGCATGAAGGTGCGTGGCTGCACCGGCGCGCTGATCGACGGCGGCATACGCGACATCGAATGGATCGGCCGGCAGAAATTTCCGGTGTATGCGCGCTACCGTACGCCGGTGCAGTCGATCACGCGCTGGAAGGTGACCGGATGCCAGGTGCCGGTCTACATGCCGGGCGCCACGGTGAAGCGCGTGCTGGTGCGTCCCGGCGATTTCATTCTGGCGGACGTCGACGGCGCGATCGCGATTCCACACGAAGTGGTCGAGAAGGTGCTGGTGGAAGCCGAGCGGCTGACCGAAACCGAAATCAAGGTGCGGCGTGATCTTGACGCCGGGGCCGGGCTGCAGGAAGTGCTCGACCGATATGGTCATGTGTAAGAGACGGTGAAAACGACATGAGTGATGATCAGAGTCTGAAACTGGCGTTCATCGGTCTCGGCGTGATGGGGTTTCCGATGGCCGGGCATCTGGCGCAGGCCGGGTACAAAGTGACGGTTTATAACCGTACCGCGGCGAAGGCCGAGGCGTGGGTCGCGCAACATGGCGGATCGTCGGCACCGACGCCGGCACAGGCGGCGCGCGATGCCGACGTGGTGTTTGCCTGCGTCGGCAACGATGACGATCTGCGCCAGGTCACGATCGGCGATCAGGGCGCGTTCGCCGGCATGAAGCGGGGCGCGATCTTCGCCGACCATACGACGGCGTCGGCGCAGGTGGCGCGGGAGTTGTACGGGATTGCGAAACAGCGCGGATTCGATTTCCTCGACGCGCCGATTTCGGGCGGCCAGCAGGGCGCAGAGAAGGGCGTGCTGACGATCATGGTCGGCGGCGATGATGCGGTGTTCGAAAAGACAAAGCCGCTGATGGCGCATTACGGGCGCGCGGTGACGCTGATGGGCCCGAGCGGATCCGGGCAGCTCACGAAGATGGTGAATCAGATCAGCGTCGTCGGCGTGATGGCGGGGCTTGCCGAAGGGCTGGCGTTCGCGGAACGGGCCGGCCTTGACCTGCCGCGTGTGCTGCAGGTGATCTCGAAGGGCGCGGCGCAATCATGGCAGATGGAAAACCGCGGCCCGACGATGATTCAGCGCAAGTTTGATTTCGGTTTCGCGGTGGACTGGATGCGCAAGGATCTGCGCATCGCACTCGACGAGGCGCGCGCGAACGGATCGCAACTGCCGCTGGCGGCGCTGATCGACCAGTTCTTTGCGCAATTGCAGGCACAGGGCGGCGGGCGGCTCGACACCTCGAGTTTGTTCAAGCTGCGCGCGAAAAGCTGAGGCGTTTTTACGGCAGATATGGAATCCGGCGCGGCAGAGCCTTGGCCGGATCATAGAACGGCAGACGCGCAGTGATGGCGGTTCCGCCGTCTGCCAACTGCACCAATGAGCCGGGCCAACAGTCGGCGACATTTACGACGCCGAGCGCGAGCGGCCGCCTGAACAGCGGCGACCATGCGGCACTGGTCACCATCGCCGTTCCAACTGCCGGCACGGCGGACATCTCGCCGGCTGTCGTGGCGGGGACGTCATTGCTTGTCGGCAGCAGGCCGGTCAGACGCCGGCGTGGTTCCGCCCGCGCATGCCGCAGCAGCGCGCCGGACCCGTGGAAGGGCCGCCGCCGCAGCGTCACCAGCCGCGACAGTCCCAGCTCGAACGGCGTGAGCGGCGACGCGAGTTCGCACCCGAAAAAAACATGGCCGGCCTCGATGCGCAGGCTGTTCGTTGCCGAAAATCCGCATTCCGCCAGGCCTGACGGTGCTCCCAGCGTACATAAGCGTTGCCACAGCTGCGCTGCCGCGGCGGCTTCCACGATCAGTTCACATCCGGTTTCGCCGCTGTAGCCGAGGCGTGCCAGCCAGCACGTATCGCCATCAAAATCGCCGCGAACGAATGCGTAGTAGGGCGGCGGCACGCCGCGCCATTGCGGCCAGCAGGCGGTAATCACGCGCCAGCTTCGCGGGCCCTGCACCGCGATGGCGGCATAGTCCTGCGAACGGTCGATCAGTTCGACGTCAAACGCAACCGCGATTTGCGCGAGATGGCCGAGGTCGCTGCGGCGCCCGGTGAACAGCCAGTAGCTGCCGTCCGAATGGCGCCATACTGTCGCGTCGTTGAGCACGCTGCCGTCGTCGCGCAGCAGCAGTGTGTACGCGATGCGGCCGGGCGCGAGCTGCGACAGGCTGCGCGTTTGCACGTACTCGATAAAATCGCCGGTGTCGTTGCCACGGATTTCGCAGCACGCCATGAACGAAAAGTCGAACAGCCCCGCTGCGCAGCGGGTCGCCAAATGCTCCTGCGCCGCATCGGCGAACAGGATGGGCGTCACGATGCCACTGCCGGCGACGATTTCGGTCAGCGGCACGCCGCGGCTTTTGAAAGAGTCCTGCAGGGCCGCCATGGCTCAGCGCAGCGCGCGGATCAACAGAAAAATCCCGACCGCGATGCACAGCACGGCAACGAATTTGCGCAACGATTCCGGATTGATGGCGTGGACGATACGCGCGCCGAGCAATGTGCCGATGATTTCGACCACTGCGATCGGTATCGCAAGCGGGAAGTTGATCGAGCCGTATTGGAGATTTCCGATCGTGCCCGAGATCGCCGCGATGATCTGGATGACCTGGCCGGTGCCGATGGTGGCCAGTGCCGGAAATCCGAACAGCACCATCAACGGCACCGATAGCGCCGGGCCGCCGACGCCGGTCAATCCCGATCCGAAGCCGGCGATTGCGCCGAGCACCAGCAGCAGCACCCATTGCGCGGCGGGGCGCCCGTCGAACGCCGCCTTGTGCATTCCTTTCCATGCGCACAGCGAATAGATGCCGGCGAACATGATGACGCCGGCCAGAATGATCGCCAGTGCCGGCGCACGGGTATTGGAATTGACCCAGGCGCCGATGAACGCGCAGAACAGCGCGCCGGCGCAGACCGGAATCGCGATGCGCCAATCGATGCTGCCGCGCCGCTGGAACGCGAAAGTGCCGGTGATGCCGGTGAAGATGAAGGTGAACAATGCGGTTGCCATCGCCTCGTGAATCGGCAGTCCGGCGAGGCTGTTGAGCGCCGGGATGAGCAGGATGCCGCCGACGCCGACGGCGCCGATCAGCGTGCCTACGGCCAGTGCGATCGGCAGCAGCAGCACGAGCGCGGTTGTCATGCATTCCCCTCCCAAAAAAACAGGGGCATGTGATCCATGCCCCTGCACTGTGAACCCGAAGGATGGCTGCCCGTCGTATCAGCCGGCGGCGAAGGACGTCAGGTTGCCGGTGATCAGTACATTGAGCTGCTTCATCAGGTGATAGCCGACGCTGTGATCGTGTTCCATCAGATCGAGCAGCTGATTGCCGTTCAGCGCGACGACCGTGCAGGGCGTGATGCAGTACGACGTCGCAATGCGCTTCTGCGCATGTCCGACCAGGGCCGCCCAACCGAACACTTCGCCGCGGCGCAGGATCTGGCCGGCGGACGTCTGCCGGCTGCCGAGCCCGATCGTGAAACGCACCATGCCATCGAACAGCACGTAAAAGTTTTCAGCCGCATCACCCAGGTTGTAGATGGCGTTGTTGCGCGGATAGCGTTCGATGCGTCCCAGTGTCGCGATGCGCTCGATCTGCTCCGGCTCCAGCTCCCGGAAAAACCAGGCTCCGGCCAGAACTTCGGCGCAACTCAGTCCGGCAAATGTGACGCTCGACGCTTCCATTTATTTCCAGCCGACGGTTTCCTTGAATTTCTTGAGTTCGTCTTCCTTCATGAACACGGAGTGTTCCTTTCCCGGATAGGTGCGGTTCTTCACGTCGTCACGGTAGTCGGAAAGCCCTTTTTCGATCAATGGTACCAGATCGCAGTAGATTTTCGAATGGCGCGGCGTATGCGCCTCGTAGAGATGGAACAGGTCGGAGCCGATCACGTGCACACCGTCGGCCTGGTTTCCGGAGCCGAGGCTGATCACCGGCACCGGCAGCGTTTCGGCGAGATACTGGCACACTTCGGCCGTCACCACCTCGCACATGATCGAAAACGCGCCGGCATCGACGAACGCCCACGCATCGTCCACCAGTTCCTTTGCGCGGTCGGCGGTCTTGCCCTGCGCCGCGAATCCGCCCTGCTGCGGGATGCGCATCGGGCAGATGCCGATGTGACCCTGCACCGGGATGCCGGCCTTCACGATCGCTTCGATGTTCTTGGCATGGTGCTGGTTGCCTTCGCATTTCATGACTTCCGCACCGGCCTGGGCCACGTATTTGGCGGCGTTGTCGACCGCCTGCTGGGGCGACACTTGATAGCTCATGTACGGCATGTCGACCATGCGCAGGCCGTAGCGTGACCCGCGATAAACGGCCTGCGCCATGAACAGCACTTCGTCGAATGTTACCGAAGTGGTGGACGTGTGGCCGAACAGCACCATGCCGCCGGTATCCGACACGCACTGGATATCGACGCCGACACGATCGGCGACGATCGCGGTCTCATAGTCGTAAACGGCAAGCTGAACGATCGGTTCCCGGTTTTTCTTCTTTTCGTTCAACATCGGGATGGTGACTTTTTTCTGTTTTTTTGCAGCGGCTTCGGCCATGAATGCCTCCTGTAGAATGGGTGAGTGCCATCTACATCGGATAGCAAGGCGCATGCCCATCGCGCCGTAGTAAAAATCGTTTGCTATTTAGGCAGTTGCGCGATGCCCTTGCGTCGGCGCAGGCGGCCCGGTTTCCAAACGAAACGTCGGTTTGTTTCGAAGCGCACACCGCGCGCCGCGCGTGACTGTTCAAACCGCAGCCTTGCGGCGGCCGCCGTCTTCGCGCCTAAGGCGTGATCCGGCGCGGAACAGCTTCCATTTGTGGCGCCTGACCCACAGCGCCTTGCGCCCGATGCCGAGCATTGTCGCCAGCTCGGCGTCGCTGTGGCGCTCCTGGTAGCGGCGAACGAACGCCTCGATATATTTTTCGACCGGCAGTTCGCGCTCCAGAGCTTCGTCGGACAGCGCCGCGGCGTGCCGCGGCTGCGGTGGCTCGACCGATGAGCCGTCGTGAAAATCGCTCGACGACAGTGTTTCGCCTTCGGCGAGGATCACCGCGCGTTCGATCAGGTTTTCGAGCTCGCGCACGTTGCCCGGCCAATGGTAGCTATGCAGAAATTCGCGGAAACTGTCGTCGATGCCGGTGATCTTTTTCCCCAGGCGCCGGCTGTGCTGCTCGATGAAGTGGCGGGCCAGCACTTCCACGTCGTCGCCGCGCTCGCGCAGCGGCGGGACGTGAATGTTGATCACGTTCAGCCGGTAGAAAAGATCGGGGCGGAACGCGCCTTCCGCGGTGGCCGTCTTGAGGTCGCGATTGCTCGCTGCGAGAAAGCGTACGTCGCTGTGATAAAAATGCTTCGATCCGACCGGCCGTACCTGCCGGTCCTGGATCACGCGCAGCAGCTTGACCTGCAGCGGCAGCGCCAGCTCGCCGATCTCGTCGAGGAACAGCGTGCCGCCGTCCGCTTCGCGGATCAACCCGTCGCGCGCGAACAGCGCGCCGGTAAAGGCGCCCTTGGCATGCCCGAACAGCTCCGACTCCAGCAGCTCGGATGGAATCGCGCCGCAGTTGACGGGGATGAACGGGCCATCGGCACGCGGGCTGGCGTAATGGATCGCCTGGGCGACGAGTTCCTTGCCGGTGCCGCTTTCGCCCTGGATCATTACGTTCGCGTCGGACGCCGATACCTTGTCGATCAGTTCGAATACACGCCTGATCGAGCCGCTGCGGCCGATGATCTTGTTGTCGGTGAAGGCCTTTTTCAGGCTGCGCTTGAGCACCGCGTTTTCCTTGCGCATGCGGCGCTCGTTGAGCGCGCGCTGCACCGCGAACAGGAAATCATCGTTGCTGAACGGCTTGATGATGTAATCGACCGCGCCCAGGCGCAGCGCTTCGATCGCGTTTTCCATCGATGAAAAGCTGGTCATCAGGATTGCCGGCAGATCGATGCCCGCTTCACCGATCGAGCGAATGATATCGAGCCCGCCGATATCGGGCAGACGCAGATC
>JBDZVW010000521.1:0-1812 GCA_040255885.1 Betaproteobacteria bacterium | reverse complement strand
AATTTCGAACACGCCGCAGCGCTGGCGGAGAAGCGTTTTTGCCGTTACATTCATACAGTCAAACAATGAAAGGATCATCCAACAATGGCTGAACTCATCGTCAAGCGCGACGGAGCCATCGCAACCGTGCTTTTTTCCAACCTGCCGCGCATGAACGCGGTGACCTACGAAATGTGGACCGCAGTGCCGCAAACGCTCGCCGAACTCGATGCCGATCCGGCGATACGTGTGATCGTGGTGGCCGGCGACGGCGACAAGGCGTTCATTTCGGGCGCCGACATTTCGCAGTTCGAGAAGCTGCGCGGCACCGCCGATGCGCAGGCCGTTTACAACGCGGCGGTCGAAAAGGCCTATGTCGCGCCGATGCAATGCTCGAAGCCGGTGATCGCGCGCATCCGCCGCATCTGCATCGGCGGCGGCCTTGGTTTCGCGGCGGCGTGCGATTTGCGCTTTGCCTCGGACGACACCGTGTTCCGGATGCCGGCGGCGCGCCTCGGCCTCGGCTACAGTGCGACCGGCATCAAGCGTTTCATGAACGTGATGGGTGCGGCGAATACCGCCGACATTTTCTATTCGGCGCGCAAGTTCTATGCGGAAGAGGCGTTGCGCATGGGATACGTCAATCGCGTCTATCCGGCCGCCGAACTCGAGCGCGAAACCGCCGCCTACTGCCAGATGATCGCCGAAAACGCGCCGCTCACCGTCGCTGCCAGCAAGTTCGCGGTGCAGCAGGGCATCAAGGATGCCGCCGACCGCGACATGGCTACGGCGCAGAAAATGGTCGAGACCTGCTTCGCCAGCGCCGACCACAAGGAAGGGCGCAAGGCGTTCATGGAGAAGCGCACGCCGGTTTTCGTCGGCAAGTAGCCGGGCGTTCTGCCCGATCACGTTGCCGATGAAGCTCGCCACCTGGAACGTCAACTCGCTGAAGGTGCGTCTGCCGCAAGTGCAGGACTGGCTGATTGCACATCAGCCGGACGCGCTGTGCCTGCAGGAAACGAAGCTGGAGGACGCCAATTTCCCGCGCGCAGTGCTGGAGCAGGCCGGTTATGTTCCGCTGTTCAGCGGGCAGAAGACCTATAACGGTGTTGCGATTCTAAGCCGCGCCGCGGCGACCGGCCCGGTGGTCGCGATCCCCGATTTTGCCGACGAACAGAAACGGGTGCTGGCGGCCACGCTTGGCGACGTGCGCGTGATCTGTCTCTACGTGCCAAACGGCCAGGCCACCGACTCGCCGAAGTACGTCTACAAGCTCGACTGGCTGGCTGCGCTGACGCGCTGGCTCGCGGCCGAGATCCGCGAGCATCCGAAACTTGCAGTGCTGGGCGATTTCAACATTGCGCCGGAAGAGCGCGACGTGCATGACCCGCAGGCGTGGGAAGGCAAGGTGCTGTTCAGCGAACCGGAGCGCGCGGCGTTCCGCGCGCTGCTAGATCTCGGATTCCAGGACAGCTTCCGATTGTTCGACCAGCCGGATCAATCCTATACGTGGTGGGATTACCGGATGAACGCATTTCGGCGCAAGCTCGGATTGCGCATCGATCACATCCTGGTGAGCAACGCGCTGGCCGCGCAGTGCACGGGCTGTTCGATCGACATCGAGCCAAGGAAGGCGGAGCGGCCGTCGGATCATGCGCCGGTGATGGCGGAGTTTGGCGCGGGTTGATTGTGGTGAAGTGCCCGTTTCGGGCGCCGCTACCACCCCTTCCGCTTCACTCCCTCCTCTCCTTAAAAACAGGAGGGGCAATGCGTCTCGCGAATTCTCCCCTCCTCGAATGAGGAGGGGTGGACGCGAAGCGGACGGGGTGGTTG
>JBDZVW010000520.1:0-1831 GCA_040255885.1 Betaproteobacteria bacterium | reverse complement strand
TCTCCGAACTCGGCAGGATCGTGAAGGCCATGAAAGATGCGGCCGAAAATCGCGATCTGGTGTCATTGAGCGAAATGGATATGTCTTTCCATTCGCTGATTTTCAGACTTTGCCGCAACGCCATGCTGCAGGAAATGGCGGAGCGTGTCCGCCGTGAACGCGGCGAGAGCAGCCACCGCGCTTTCGCTGATCGCAGCCTGATGTTCCCGCCGGTGGAAGAACATGAACGTATCGTCGACGCGCTTGCCACCCGCGATCCGCTGAAGGCGCGTGCGGCGATGGAATGGCACGTGCGGCAGGCTGCCGCAAGAGCGGGTATCGACCTGCAGCCGGTCGCGAAGCTGTTGGCGGGCGCCGCGGCTGCGGCGTGATGTGTTGCAACGACAATTGCCCGTTGCGATAAGCCCGTTGGCGGGCGGCAGCCTTTTGGCTGATAATGGCTTTTTACGATAATGGCAAGTTGACTTTCCCGCCTGCGGTTCATGAACGACTCGGCTACGAACGATATCGACGGCAAAAAAATGCGCGTCGGTTTGTTCGTGACCTGCCTGGTGGATCTGATGCGGCCGCGCATCGGCTTTGCCGCGCTGAAGCTGCTCGAAGCGGCCGGCTGCGAAGTGGTGGTGCCGATGGCCCAGACCTGCTGTGGTCAGCCCAATTACAATTCCGGCGAGCGTGCCGGCGCACAGCGGCTGGCGCTCGGAGTAGTCAGCGCATTTGCGCAGTGCGATTACGTGGTGGCGCCGTCGGGTTCCTGCGCCGGCATGATCCGCACGCATTATCCGGAGCTCTTTTCCGACAGGCCTGAAGAACTCGAACGGGTGCGGCAACTCGCGGCACGCACGTACGAGCTCACCGATTTTCTGGTCAACGTCGCAAAGCTGGAGCAGGTGCCGGGGACGTTCGACGGTACGATCGCCTATCATGATTCCTGTGCCGGGCTGCGCGAGCTGGGTGTCAAGCGCCAGCCGCGCGAACTGCTGGCGCGCGTGCCCGGGCTCACGCTGCGGGAAATGGAGCAGGCCGAGCAATGCTGCGGCTTCGGCGGCACTTTCGCGATCAAGCTGGGCGACATTTCAGCGCGCATCGCCGACCAGAAATGTCAGTGCGTCGTCGACAGCGGAGCCGACGCGGTGGTGCTCGGCGATCTTGGCTGCATGCTGAACATCGAGGGCCGTCTGCGCCGCCGCGGCGACGCGGTGCGGGTGCTGCATGTTGCCGAAGTGCTCGCTGGCGCGGCCGGCAGTGAGGAGTGAGGCGTGAGGAGTGAGGGGACGATTCCGCGGCGTGTTCATCGACGAGTGAGGCACGGCGCCGCCGTCTATCATTACGAATGTTGCTGGCATACACTCGGTGCGCTGAGCAGCGTGGACTCCTCACTCCTCACACCTCACTCCTTACTCGAATTGCCGGAGGCAATTCGATGGAGGTAACCTCCGCCCGCTTCAAGCAGACCGCGCACGTGAAGCTCGACGACGACAATCTGCAGGCGGCGTTGCGCAAGCTGCAGGACAATTTCGTCAAGGGGCGCGCGCAGCGGATGCGGGAGCTCGACGATTTGGAAGCGACGCGCAACGCCGCGGCCGAGATTCGCGATCGGGCGCTCGAGCATCTCGACGTCTATCTGGAAACCTTCGAGAAAAACGCCACTGCGCGCGGCGCCGTGGTGCACTGGGCCGAGACCGCCGATGACGTCAATCGCATCGTGTGTGAAATCGCACGCAGCCACGATGTGCGCAAGGTAATTAAATCGAAATCGATGGTGAGCGAGGAATGCGGCCTCAATCTCGCGCTGGAGGCCGCCGGGATCGAGGTCGTTGAAACCGACCTC
>JBDZVW010000519.1:0-1833 GCA_040255885.1 Betaproteobacteria bacterium | reverse complement strand
CGGCGGCCGATGCGGCGCATCGCCGATCCGCTGTCGCGCATGGGCGCGCGCATCGGCACCGCGGAGCGCGGCACACCGCCGCTCGTCATCCATGGCAATGCCGGGTTGCACGGCATCGATTACCTGCTGCCGGTGGCCAGTGCACAGGTCAAGTCGGCGCTGCTGCTGGCGGGACTGTACGCGAACGGCCGTACCTGCGTCACCGAGCCGGCGCCGACGCGCGATCATACCGAACGCATGCTGGAAGGACTGGGCTATCCGGTCATGCGCGACGGCAGCACGGTGTGTGTCGATGGCGGCGGCCGCCTGACGGCGCGCGACATCGAGGTGCCGGCGGACATTTCTTCGGCGGCATTTTTCATGGTTGGTGCGTCGATCGCACCCGGGTCCGACCTGCTGCTCGAGCACGTCGGCGTCAATCCGACGCGCACCGGCATCATCGACATTCTGCGGCTGATGGGCGCCAGCATCGACATCACGAATCAGCGGGATGCGGGCGGTGAGCCGGTCGCCGACATCCGCGTGCGCCACGCGCCGCTGCGCGGCATCGCGATTCCGGAGGAACTGGTGCCGCTGGCGATCGACGAATTTCCCGTGCTGTTCGTGGCGGCGGCCAACGCGGCGGGACGCACCACGCTGAGCGGCGCGGCGGAACTGCGGGTGAAGGAGTCAGACCGTATCCAGGTGATGGCCGACGGTCTGCAGGCATTGGGCGTGCGGGCGCAGCCGACGCCGGACGGCATGCACATCGACGGCGGCGGCTACCGCGGCGCGGCGGTGGATTCGCATACCGACCACCGTATCGCGATGTCGTTCGCGATGGCGGCTTTGACTGCGTCTTCGGCGATTACCGTGAACGATTGCGCAAACGTGGCGACGTCGTTTCCCGGCTTCGTCGAACTGGCGCGCTCGGCTGGGCTGGACGTCCAACAAGGCGATGCCGATGCCTGACGGCAGTGTTCCGGTGATCACGATCGACGGCCCGTCCGCATCCGGCAAGGGGACGATCGCGCAGCGCGTCGCTGAGGCGCTCGGTTTTCATTATCTGGACAGCGGAGCACTCTACCGGCTGGTCGGCTGGATCGCGATCAGTCGCGGAATTGATCTCGAAAACGAATCAGATCTGTCAGACATTGCAATGAATATGAAAGTAAAAATGTCTGGAGAAAAGATCTTCGTCGAGGATCGGGAGGTGTCGAATGAACTGCGCACCGAGGCGGCCGGGGCGGCAGCTTCCAGGGTGGCGGCGCTGCCCGGCGTGCGTTCCGCGCTGCTCGGGCGCCAGCTCGGTTTCCGGCGCGCGCCGGGGCTGGTGGCGGACGGCCGTGACATGGGCTCGACTGTGTTTCCGGACGCCATCGTCAAGATTTTTCTCACCGCGAGCGCCGAGGAACGTGCCAAACGGCGCTATAACCAGTTGATAAAAAAAGGGTTGAGTGCTAACATACGCACCCTTTTGCATGAAATACGGGAGCGTGACGCGCGTGACAGTCAGCGCAGCGTCGCGCCATTGCAAAAGAGCGCGGACGCCTTCGAAGTGGATACCACCGGTTTGCCGATCGACGAGGTAACGGCAATCGTTCTGGCGCGAAGCCGTCAGGCGCTCATGGCGCCATGAGAGTTCTCATGGTTTTTTTAACGACTCCGCCCGTAACGTGAGCGGATAACCCGGCAGTCAGCGACTTTTTTACATGATAGCTACCAGCACCCCCACCAGTGATACGGCGACCACCGAAAATTTCGCCGCGATGTTTGAAGAAAGCCTGGCGCGCAAGGAGATGCGCGTGGGCGAGGTCATCACCGCGGAAGTCGTGCGGGTGGATGACAATTTTG
>JBDZVW010000518.1:0-1833 GCA_040255885.1 Betaproteobacteria bacterium | reverse complement strand
GCGTTACGGCTTCACCGAAGTCGCGCAGCGCCACGGCGATTTCGCGCTGGTGGCGCTGGCCGCGGCGGCCGATGACAAACACATACGGCTGGCAGTCGGCGGCGTCGGCGGCGTGCCGCAGGTCGCGGAGTGGGCGGGGGTTGCCGGCGATGATCTGGCGGCGGCGCTGAACGAATTTGCGTGGCGGCTCGATGCGCAGGATGATGCGCATGCCAGCGCCGTCTATCGCCGGCACCTGGTGCGTACGCTGGGGCGGCAACTGGTGGAGCGGCTGCTGTGAAGCGCCGCGTGAAAGGCGTTCGCGAAAAGGTGACGCTGACGCTCGACGGCCGCGCCTGCGAAGGCTGGTGCGAGCCGCGCATGCTGCTGTCCGATTTTCTGCGCCAGGAACTGGGCGCGACCGGCGTGCACGTCGGCTGCGAGCACGGCGTGTGCGGCGCGTGCACGGTGCTGATCGACGGCGTCGCCGGCCGCTCGTGCCTGACGCTGGCGGTGCAGGCGGACGGCCGTGCGATCGACACCGCGGAGGGTCTGACGCCGGACGACGGTACGCTGAGCGACCTGCAGCAGGCGTTCCGGCGTCATCACGCGCTGCAGTGCGGCTTCTGCACCGCGGGCATCCTGGCGTCGGCGACCGATTTCCTGCAACGCGTGCCGGCGCCGTCGGAAGCCGACGTGCGCGCGATGCTGTCGGGACATTTGTGCCGCTGCACCGGCTATACCAATATCGTGACGGCCATCCTGGAGACGGCCGGGGAACGCAGAAGGAGGAAGTCTGATGCTTGACCTGGGAACGACTTTTCTGGCGAGCGTGGAGCGCAGCCCGAACGCAGTGGCGATCGTCGACGGCGACACGCGGCTCACCTACGCGCAGTGGATGGAGCGCGTCGGCGCGGTGGCCGGCGGCCTCGCGCAACTGGGGCTGAAGCACGGCGATCATCTGGCGCTGGTGCTGCAGAACCGCTGGGAGGCGGCGACGCTGCACTGGGCGTGCCAGTTGCTGGGCGTGATCGTGACGCCGCTCAACTGGCGGCTGAAGGCCGACGAAGTCGATTACTGCATCGATAATGCCGAAGCGCGGGCGGTGGTCTATGAAGCGCTGACGGCTGAAGCGGTCGAAGGCTCGACCGCATGCCGCAATCTGCCGCGCATCGCAGTCGGCGACGCGGCCGGCGCGACGCATCGTTTCGACGAACTGCTGAAAGCCTCGGCGCCGCGGCCGCTGGTCAATGCCGGTGCCGACGACTGGTCGGTGATGCTCTATACGTCGGGCACCACCGGGCGCCCGAAAGGCGTGCCGCGCCGCCACCGCGCGGAGCGCGCCGCGGCGCTGGCGCACGTCGCGCAGAATCTGTACGCGTTCGGCGAGCGCACGCTGGGCGTGATGCCGCTGTATCACACGATGGGCGTGCGCTCGCTGCTGGCGATGGCGCTGATCGACGGACGCTTCGTCGCGATGCCGCGCTTCGATGCCGGCGAAGCGCTGCGGCTGATCGCCGCCGAGCGCGTGACCAACCTCTACCTGGTGCCGACGCTGTACCACGATCTGCTCGCGCATGCCGACTGCGCCGGCACCGATCTGTCGTCGTGCGCCAAGCTCGGCTTTGCCGGCGCGCCGATGACCGACGGACTGCTGAAGCGGCTCACCGAACGCTTCCGGCCGCAGCTGTTCGTCAATCACTTCGGCTCCTCCGAGGTGTATACGTACACGATCAACCAGAATGCGCCGGCCAAGCCGGGCTGCGCCGGGCGCGCCAGCCTCAATACGCGCATCCGCGTGATGAAGCTGGGATCGGAAAATCCGGACGAGCTGGCGCAGCCGGGCGAGGAAGG
>JBDZVW010000517.1:0-1834 GCA_040255885.1 Betaproteobacteria bacterium | reverse complement strand
GCAGCTCGCGTGCCAGCCGCAGCGTGCGCACCGCGTCGTCGGCGGTGTAGCAGCCGGCGGTATTCGGCAGCAGCGTGTATTTCGACGGCGGCACGAAATCGAGCAGACTGGGCTCATCCCGGTTCTGGCCGATATTGGTGCGGCGGATCGCGACCGTCACGATCTGCGTGCCGCTGGCTTCGATCGCGGCACGGGTTTCGGCGAAATCCTTGTATTTGCCGGTGCCGACCAGCAGCCGCGAGTGATAAGTCTTGCCGGCGATGATCAGCGGATCGAGATTTTCGTGGGGTTTCATGGGTATATCGAAAAGAGCGTTGACGATTCAGTATGCGGCGGGCCGCCGTTAAGCGCGTTGACCGAGGTCAATTGCGCGATCAGCCGCCGCCGACCGCGACCACGATCTCGAGCCGATCGCCATCGGCGAGCATTTCATCACCGAGCCGGCTGCGCGGCACGATTTCTCCGTTGCGCTCGACAGCGACACGCTTTCCGGCAAGGTTGAGCGACGCGATCAGTTCGCCGCATGACATCGCCGACAGCTGCCGGGATTCGCCGTTGACCGTGACTGAAATCATGTTGTGACAATGCGGTAAAGATCATCTTTATTGTTGCAGCTTGGGGTGGTTTTGGCAACGCAATGCACGCCGTGCTGTCGCGCTGGTTGCCAACCCCTGTACCGCCACCTAAAATTGGCGCTCGCGCGGGTGTAGTTCAATGGTAGAACGAAAGCTTCCCAAGCTTTAGACGTGGGTTCGATTCCCATCACCCGCTCCAGCGGAATTCATTTCACCGCGACGGGCCAGGACGCAATGGCGTGCAACGCGCCCGACAGAACGTCCGCGTGCGTGGTGGTGCGCGAGAGGACCGGAATTTTGTGAGGGACAACTCGACACGGAGAACGATTCTGCTGCCATGAAAATCGCCAAATACATCGGAATAGCAGTCGCCGCGATCATCGTCATCGTCATCGCGATCGGCGCCTACGTCGCAGCGACCTTCAATCCCAACGACTACAAGCCGAAAATCATCCAGCTGGTCAAGGAAAAGACCGGCCGCACGCTGAAGCTCGGCGGCGACATCAAGCTGTCGTTCTGGCCCAACATCGGCGCCGACCTCGGCAAGGTGTGGCTGAGCGACAAGGGCAGCGACAAGCAGTTTGCATCCGTCGAGCGCGCGCGCATATCGCTCAAGCTGCTGCCGCTGCTATCGAAGAAATTGATAGTGGACGAAGTCGATCTGAAGGGCCTGCGCGCCGATCTGGTGCGCTTCAAGGACGGCAAGACCAATTTCGGCGACCTGCTGGGAGGCGGTGCGGCGGCTGCGCAGGGTGGCGGTAGCAAATCGGGCGGTGGTGGATCGGCCGCGGGCGGCGGCACGCAGCCCGGCTTCAATATCGACATCGCGCATGTCGGCATCGAGGATGCCGCGGTCAGCTATGCCGATCAGCAGACCGGTGCGCAATACGCGGTCAGCGATCTCAACTTGAAAACCGGACGCCTGGCGCCGAACGTGCCGACCACGATCGACTTCGCCGCGGCGGTGCGCAGCAACCAGCCGCAGTTGAATGCAAAAGTGAAGCTGAAGACGAAACTGACGTTCGATCTCGAGCAGCAGCATTACGTGTTACAGGACCTCGATGGTGGAATCCAGGGCGACGCCGCCAGAATGAAAAACCTCAGTGCGACACTGGCCGGCGACAATGTCGATGCCAGGCTCGCGACGCATGAATTCGTGATCAGGAAGCTCGGCTTCGACGTAACCGGCAAACAGCAGAGCGGAGGTGAGGTCAGCGCGAAATTCAAGATACCGCAGCTGACGCTGACGTCGAAGCAGG
>JBDZVW010000148.1:0-6888 GCA_040255885.1 Betaproteobacteria bacterium | reverse complement strand
CGTCGAAGCTGCGCCCGCCGACGAAGCCGCCGGTGTTGACGTCGATCGTGGTCAGCGCCTCGGTCTGGTCGATGATCAGGTAGCCGCCGGACTTGAGGTCAACGCGACGCGCCAGCGCGCGCTCGATCTCGTCCTCGACGCCATAGAGATCGAACAACGGCCGCTCGCCGGCATAATGCTCGAGCCGCGGCGCGATATTGGGCGTGTACTCCAGCGCAAAACTGCGCATCGCATTGAAGGTTTCCTGCGAATCGACCGCGATGCGCGCGGTTTCGTCGTCAACGAAATCACGCAGCACGCGCAGGCTCAGATTCAGATCTTCGTAAAGCAGCGTCAGCGCCGCCGCGGTGGCGGCCTTGTCCTCGATGTCGCGCCACAGTTTTCTCAGGTAATCGATGTCCGCAGTCAATTCACGGTCAGGCGCGGTTTCCGCCATGGTGCGGATGATGAAGCCGCCGCTTTCGTCCGGCGGCAGCAACTGCTGCAGCTTCTCGCGCAACGCCAGCCGCTCCACTTCATCCTCGATGCGTTGCGAGATGCCGATGTGCGATTCCTGCGGCAGGTACACCAGCAGCCGGCCGGCGATGCTGATCTGCGTCGAAAGCCGCGCGCCCTTGGTGCCGATCGGATCCTTGATCACTTGCACCAGCAGATTCTGGCCTTCGCTCAGCAATTGTTCGATCGCGCGATCGTCGCCGCCGTTCTGGCGATGGCCCCAGATATCGGCCACGTGCAGGAAGGCGGCGCGCTCGCCGCCGATGTCGACGAACGCCGACTGCATGCCCGGCAGCACACGGATCACGCGTCCCATGTAGACGTTGCCCACCAGGCCGTGCGCGGATGCGCGCTCGATGTGCAGTTCCTGCGTCACGCCGTATTCGAGCACCGCGACGCGCGTTTCCTGCGGCGTCACGTTGATCAGGATTTCTTCGGTCATCGCCGGTCTGCTTGTAATTGTTGGCAGCGGCAGCCACCCCGGCCGGATACCGGGTGAGAATCTGCAAGACAGGTTCCGGTCACGGCACGGCGACCCGGAATGCCCGCAGCAGCTCGGCGGTTTCGAACAGCGGCAATCCCATCACGCCGGAGTAGCTGCCGTTGAGATTGCGCACGAACAGCGCGCCGCGTCCCTGAATCGCGTAGGCGCCGGCCTTGTCGAGCGGCTCGCGGGTCGCGATGTAGCGCCGGATTTCGTCCTCGGTCAGCTCGCGAAATTCCACCGTCGATTCCGACAGCGCCGTGCGCACGTCGTCCCCGCCCGCCACCGCGACCGCGGTCAATACCTGGTGCTGACGGCCGGACAGCGCCTGCAGCATGTCCGCCGCCTCGTCGGCGTCGGCCGGCTTGCCGAAGATGCGGCCATCAAGCGCAACCGTGGTGTCGGCCGTCAGCACCGGGTACGACGGCAGCATGCGGCGGCCGGTCTGCAGTGTCGCGTTTGCCGCCTTGGCACGGGCGATGCGCTGCACATAATCGCGCGGCGCCTCGTTCGCCAGCGGCGTCTCGTCGACATCCACGCCGCGCCGCAGATCCTCGCGCAGCAGCAGTATCTCGAACGAAATGCCGATCTGTTTCAGCAATTCGCGGCGGCGTGGGCTGCGTGACGCAAGATAGACGCGCTGTTGTAACATTTTTTAAAACGGGATCAGGGATTGGGAATTAGGAATTGGATAACTTCACCGGCGCGCTATGCGCGCCGCATACTTTCACTAATCTCTAATCCCGAATCCCGAATTTAAACCCTATGATATGGATGGTTGCGCAAAATCATCACTGCCCGGTAAAGCTGCTCGGCCAGCAGCACCCGCGCCAGCCCGTGCGGCAGCGTCAGCGCCGACAACGACAGCAGCACGTCGGCGGAGCGCTTCAGCACCGGCGCGATGCCATCCGCGCCGCCGATGATGAACGCCACATCGCGTGCGGCTTCCTGCCACCCGGCAACGCGCCGTGCAAGCTGTGCGCTGGTAACCGCCGTTCCCTTTTCATCCAGCACCACGCTCAGGCATCCCGGTGCCATTGCCGCGACGATGCGCTGCCGTTCCAGTTCCAGTATCCGTTGCAGCGGCGGATTCCCACTGCGCGGAGCCGGCCTGACTTCGACCAGATCAACGCCGGCTTCGCGCGGCATGCGCCGCAGGTACTCGTCACAGCCCTGCGCCACCCACTGCGGCATGCGCTGGCCGACCGCCACAATGGTGAATTTCATGTCGTCAGCGGCGTACTGCAGTTCCGCGCCGCCGCGGCGCACCAACCGGCCCCCACAACTCCTCGAGATTGTAGTACTGGCGTATCGCCGGCTGCATCACATGCACGATCACCGCGCCGAGATCGATCAGAATCCATTCTCCGATCGGTTCGCCTTCGACCCCGTACACTTTTCCGCCCAGTGCCTTGATTTTCTCCTGCACGTTGCGGGCGAGCGCCCGGGTCTGGCGCGTCGAGTCGGCACTGGCGATGATCACGTGATCGAACAGTGACGCCATGCGTCTGACATCCAGCACCACGATATCGCGCGCCTTGATATCCTCGAGTGCCGCCACTGTTTCCTTCACCAGCCTGTCAGTTCTCATCAACCCCCGGCATACACGCTATTAGCCTGAATATAATCGAGAACCGAGTCGGGAAGCAAATAACGCGGACTGGCGCCGCCGCGAACACCATCACGGATCGCGGTGGCCGAGATGTCGAGCGCGGCGATCGCGTGAGCCAGTATGCGGCCCGCCGGCACCGCGCGCAGTTCGGCGGGACCGCCGCACAGACGCTGGCGGCATTCCGCGCGCAGCGCCGGCGGCATGCATTCATCCCACTTGGCGTGCCGCGCGCCGGGCCGGTGCGCGACCATGATGTGCGCCAGGTCGAACAGCGCTTGCCAGCGATGCCACGTCGGCAACGCGGCGAATGCGTCGCTGCCCAGCAGCAGGCACAGCGGACGCGCCGCACCCAGCTCGTCGCGCAATGCTGTCAGCGTATCGACGGTGTAGCTCGGCCCGCCGCGCGTCAGTTCGCGATCGTCTACCGCAAACCGCGGATTGCCGGCCACCGCCAGGCGCACCATTTCCAGCCGCTGCGCCGCCGCTGCATGCGGTGTCGCGCGATGCGGCGGCACGCCGGCCGGAATGAACAGCACGCGATCGGCCCCGGCCACGTCGGCCAGCTCCTGCGCCAGCCGCAAATGGCCGAAGTGGATTGGATCGAAGGTGCCGCCGAGGATGCAGACGGGCGCTGTCACGTGGAACGTGAGGAGTGAGGAGTGAGGAGTGAGGTGTAAAGGCCCGCGCGCCGGCTATACATGAACGTATTCTGACACCTTGCGCGAAGCATGGATCTGCTGCCAAACACGGGCACGCTCGGCGTCGGTTTTAACGCCTCACTCCTCACTCCTCACCCCTCACGATTTTAAATCACCCCTCACGCCTCAAAGAACAAGTCGCCGGATGTCGGACAGCACCGCGCTGAGGAAGGAAATGAAGCGCGCGCCCTGCGCGCCGTCGATCACGCGGTGATCGTAGGACAGCGACAGCGGCAGCATCAGCCGCGGCACGAATTGCTCGTCGCGATATACCGGCCGGATCACGCTGCGCCCGACGCCGAGGATCGCGACTTCCGGCGCGTTGATGATCGGTGTGAACAACGATCCCCCGATGCCGCCTAGACTCGAGATCGAGAAGCAGCCGCCCTGCAGGTCGGTCGGCGTGATCTTGCCGTCGCGCATGCGCGCGCTGACGTCGCCCAGCTCGCGCGCCAGTTCCAGCAGCCCCTTGCGGTCGACATCGCGGATCACCGGCACCACCAGGCCCTGCGGCGTATCGACCGCCACGCCGATGTGGAAATACTGCTTCAGAATCAGGTTCTCGCCGTCGGACGATAGCGACGCGTTGAATTCCGGATACTGGCGCAGTGAAACCACCACCGCCTTCATCAGGAAAGCGAGCAGCGTAAAGCGCACGCCTTTCTTTTTCGCCTCTTCGGCTTCACCCTTGCGAAACGCCTCGAGTTCGGTGATGTCGGCTTCATCGTGCTGCGTGATGTGCGGAATGCTGACCCAGTTGCGGTGCAGGTTGGCGCCCGACAGCTTGCGGATGCGCGACAGCGGCTTGACCTCGACCGCGCCGAATTTCGTGAAATCCACTTCCGGCAACGGCGGCAGGTCGAACGGCAGCCCGCCGGACTTCGCCGCCGGCGCGGCCAGCGCCGACTTCACGAACGCCTGCACGTCCTCGGTGAGAATGCGGTTCTTCGGACCGCTGCCTTTCACCTGCGACAGATCGACGCCGAGCTCGCGCGCAAAGTGCCGCACTGAAGGGCTGGCATGCGCCTTTCGGAAACCCGCTTCATCCACACTCACCAGCGCCGCGGTCGGACTCGGCTCCTTGTACGGGGCCAGCTGCGACGGATTGTGATAATCGTTGCTCGGGATCGGCTGCACCGGCTGTTCCGGTTCGGGCTTTTCGGCAACGGCGGCCGGAGCGGTACCCTGCTGGCGCGACTCGGTTGCGGGCTCGTTCGATGGCGCTTTTGCGGCTTTGGCCGGCGCTTCCTTCCTGCCGGGTGCGGCCTCTTCAGGCGCCGGCGCAGCAGCTGATTGCTCCGCTTCCGTAGTGAGCGTGGCAAACACCAGCCCCTCCGAAACCTTGTCGCCGACCTTGACCTTCATTTCCTTCACCACGCCGCTTTCCGGAGACGGCACTTCCATCGTCGCCTTGTCCGACTCCAGCGTGATCAGCGAATCCTCCTTGTTCACACTGTCGCCCGGCTTCACCAGCACCTCGATCACCGGAATATCCTTGAAGTCGCCGATGTCGGGGACTTTTACTTCAACGGTCTGCGTCATGCGTTACCTCAAAAAAACTGAACCGCCAAGGCGCCAGGAGCGCCAAGAAAGACAAATCAAAAATCAACTGCAACCGCAAAGGCGCAGAGGCGCAAAGAAAAACCGCAAAGAACTTCTGTTTTGGTTTTCCTTTGCGTCCCTTTGCGCCTTCGCGCCTTTGCGGTTATTGCCTTTCTCTGCGTTCCTCCGCGTCTCTGCGCCTCTGCGGTTATCGCCCTTGTTTTTGCCCTAAGTCCGCGCCGGATTCGGCTTTTCTGGATCGACGCCGTACTGGGTGATTGCTTCCGTCACCTTGCCGCGCGGTATCGCTTCCTCATCGGCCAGCGCCTTGAGCGCCGCCACCGCGACGCACTGCCGGTCGATCTCGAAGAAGCGGCGCAGCTGCTCACGGGTGTCGGAGCGTCCAAAGCCGTCGGCGCCGAGCGCAACGAAGTGGCGCGCCGACAGATACGGGCGAACCTGATCGGCAAATATCTTCATGTAGTCGCTCGCCGCGATCACCGGGCCGGAGCGTTCGCCGAGGCAGGTTTCGACGTAGCTGCGCCGCGGCTCCTGTTCCGGATGCAGCATGTTCCAGCGCGCGGTATCCATGCCGTCGCGCCGCAGCTCGGTGAAGCTGGTGGCACTCCAGATGTCGGCGGCGACGCCAAAA
This sequence comes from Betaproteobacteria bacterium, assembly GCA_040255885.1. Lineage (GTDB taxonomy): Bacteria > Pseudomonadota > Gammaproteobacteria > Burkholderiales > JBDZVW01 > JBDZVW01. The sequence continues at coordinate 1,405 of JBDZVW010000148.1, read as the reverse complement.
TCCTTTTCCAGCATGTCGGCGGCCGCGATCACTTCGCGCAGGATCACGCCGCTGCCCAGCAGCTGCACGCGCGGCGCGTTCTTCTTGCCCTTGCCTTCGCGCAGCAGGTACATCCCTTTCAGAATGCCTTTTTCCACGCCTTCCGGCATCGGCGGATGCCGGTAGTTTTCGTTCATCAGCGTGATGTAGTAATAAACGTCCTCCTGCTCCTGGTACATGCGGCGCATGCCGTCCTGAATGATCGTCGCCAGTTCGTAGGCATAGGTCGGATCGTACGAGATGCAGTTCGGCACAGTCGATGACAGCACGTGGCTGTGCCCGTCCTCGTGCTGCAGGCCCTCGCCGTTCAGCGTCGTGCGCCCGGCGGTGCCCCCCAGCAGAAAGCCTCGCGCACGGATGTCGCCGGCCGCCCACGCCAGATCGCCGACACGCTGAAAGCCGAACATCGAGTAATAGACGTAGAACGGAATCATCGAGATCCCGTGCGTGCTGTACGACGTCGCCGCCGCGATCCACGACGACATCGCGCCGGCCTCGTTGATGCCTTCCTGCAGGATCTGGCCCTGCCTGTCTTCCTTGTACCACATCAGCTGGTCGGCATCCTGCGGGCGGTAGAGCTGGCCGACGTGCGAGTAAATGCCGAGCTGGCGGAACATGCCCTCCATGCCGAACGTGCGCGATTCGTCCGGAACGATCGGCACCACGTGCTTCGCGATCTTCTTGTCGCGCAGCAGCGTGGTCAGAATGCGCACAAACGACATCGTGGTCGACACTTCGCGGTCGCCGGTGCCCTTCAGTTGCGCGTCGAACGCCGACAGCGGCGGAATCTCGAGCGGCTGCGCCTTGCGCCGGCGGTGCGGAATGCTGCCGCCCATCTCCTTCACGCGCTCCTTCAGATACTGCATTTCCGGGCTGTCTTCGGGCGGCTTGTAATACGGAATGTCATCGACCTTGTCGTCCGGAATCGGAATGTTGAAGCGATCGCGGAACGCCCGCACCGACGTGGTGCCCATTTTTTTCTGCTGATGGGTGATGTTCTGCGCCTCGCCGGCCTCACCCATGCCGTAGCCCTTGATGGTCTTCGCGAGAATCACCGTCGGCTGGCCCTGGTGCTTCGTCGCCGCCGCGTACGCCGCGTACACCTTGTGCGGATCGTGACCGCCGCGATTCAGCCGCCAGATGTCGTCGTCCGACATGTTGGCAACCATCTCCAGCAGCTCCGGATACTTGCCGAAAAAGTATTTGCGCACGAACGCGCCGTCGTGCGACTTGAACGCCTGGTACTCGCCGTCCACGCATTCTTCCATGCGCTTCAGCAACAGCCCCTGCTTGTCGCGCATGAACAGCGGATCCCAGTACGAGCCCCACACCACCTTGATCACGTTCCAGCCGGCGCCGCGGAACA
>JBDZVW010000516.1:0-1847 GCA_040255885.1 Betaproteobacteria bacterium | reverse complement strand
TTCCGGCGCCACGCGTCGCGCGCGATGAACTGGGTGCGCGAGCGCATCACGCATATCCGCATGACCGATCAGGGCTGCATGCTGCGCGCCTACAGCCGCGACATCGTCGACGCGATCAATGACTGTCACGAGATCAATACCTTCATCCCGGCCCTCGCGTACACGTTCGCGCAGCGTCCGACCGAGATCGAAGTCACGCATGAAGAACGCAGCGCCGGCCAGTCGAAGTACTCGGTGTACCGGCTGGTCCGGCTCAATTTCGATCTGGTGACCGGATTTTCAGTGCTGCCGCTGCAGCTCTTTTCGTTCGCCGGCATCGGCATTTCGATCATCGCGTTCCTGTTCGTCGCCTATCTCGCGGTGCGCCGGCTGTTCCTCGTCGGTCCCGAGGCGCAGGGCGTATTCACGCTGTTCGGCATCGCATTCTTCCTGATCGGCATCGTGCTGTTCGGACTGGGCCTGCTCGGCGAATACGTCGGCCGCATCTACCAGCAGGTGCGCAGCCGGCCGCGCTACGTGATTCAGGCGATCCTGGAAAAGGACGACAGCGTGAAGGACCAGGGCAGAAGGATGAAGGCGGAAGGATGAGGTTCGCGACGCGATGCGGACATGTTGAAGGACGCAAATCCTCCCTGCCCCCCTTTGTCAAAGGGGGGTTCTCTGAGCAGGCAGCGGGATGAAATCATGGCACGGCGTCTTTGCATATCACAGCGTAGGCGTGGACGCCGGCTTTACCGCGAGGAATGCCAGTCACTAAGATGAAACCACGCGCGGTAGTGTTTGCGTACCATAACGTAGGCGTGGACGCCGCGCCACGGTGGCGGAACGCTCGGTGCGGGCGCGGCGTCCGGAACGCCGTGTTTACCGCGTAGCCGTTCAAAGACCAAGATGAAACCACGGGCAGTAGTTTTTGCATACCATAATGCAGGCGTGGACGTCGCGCCACGGTGGCGGAACGCCCGGTGCGGGCGCGGCGTCCGGGACGCCGGGTTTACCGCGAGGGCGGCGAATTACTGAGATGAATCCACGCGCCGTTGTCTTTGCTTACCACAATGTAGGCGTCCAGTGTCTCTCCGTCCTGCTCGCACACGGCGTCGACGTGCCGCTGGTCATTACGCATACCGACAATCCGAACGAGAACATCTGGTTCGACAGTGTGGCCGAAGTGGCGGCGCTCAACGGCATACCAGTAATTACGCCGGAGGATCCCAATGTTCCGAAGGTCGTCGAACGGGTGCGCGCGGCGGAGTGTGATTTTCTGTTTTCGTTCTACTACCGTCACATGCTGAAACCGCCACTGCTGGCACTACCACGCCGCGGCGCCCTCAACATGCATGGCGCGCTGCTGCCGAAATACCGTGGACGCGCACCGGTCAACTGGGCGGTGATCCGTGGCGAGCGCGAAACCGGCGCATCGCTGCACTACATGGTGGAAAAGCCGGACGCCGGCGATCTGGTCGCGCAACAGGCGGTGCCGATTCTGCCGGACGATACCGCGCATCAGGTGTTCGGCAAGGTCACGGTCGCGGCCGAGATGGTGCTCGACCACTGGTTGCCGGCACTGATCGCCGGCACCGCGCCACGTCATGCGCTCGATCTCGCACAGGGCAGCTATTGCGGCGGTCGCCGGCCCGACGACGGACGCATCGACTGGACACGGCCGGCACGTGCGATCCACGACCTGGTGCGCGGCGTCGCGCCGCCCTACCCCGGCGCCTTTACCGAAATCGGCGCACACCGGTTGCGCATTCTGCGCACGCATGTCGAAGCGGCATCCGCTTCCGTACGGCAACCGCAGCTGTATCGCGATGATGACCAGCTGCGCGCATCGTGCATCGACGGCGCCG
>JBDZVW010000515.1:0-1847 GCA_040255885.1 Betaproteobacteria bacterium | reverse complement strand
ATAAATGATTTTATGATATGAAAAAGCAGGCTTCGCGTCATACAGTTTTTGATTGAGCCGCGTCGTTACACGATTTCATGAAATCGATCAACAGATTTGTCCACAGGCGTTGTAAACCGGTAAAACACGGTGCCAAGCGGTATGTGAGAGCCGATTGTCCGTGACGATGCCTGCCTGACGATGCCCATTATCCGGGTCGCCCTCGACGTTCCGCTGGCCACGCTTTTCGACTACATTGCGCACGACGGAGATGATTGCCGTCCCGGCACCCTGGTTGAAGTGCCGTTCGGCCGCAAACGGACTATTGGCGTCGTTATCGAAGAAGCCACGCACTCGACGCTCGACCCCGAACGGTTGAAAACCGTGATCCGGCCGCGCTACGATCTGCCGCGGCTTGATACAGCAATGCTCGAAGTTTTCCGGTTCTGCAGTGACTATTATCATTTCCCGCCGGGCACCGTAATCCTGCAGGCACTGCCGGCACGATTGCGCCGTACTGGTGCGTCGCCGGCGAAACAGCGTCGCGAACGCTACGAAATTACCGCGGCCGGAAGAGCGCTTGACCGGACGGCATTGCCAAAACGCGCAACGGCAAGGTGCGCGCTGTTGGAACGGCTCAGTACCGATGGCTCGATGGATGGGTCCACCGCCCGGGCAATTACGCCTGACGCTGCCCGCATACTGAAGGACTTCATAGCCCGCGGCTGGGTGGCGGCACGGCCGGCAACGGACGCTGGCTCGTCCGCTTCTCCCGGTATTCCGCCACGCTTCGTCCCCGGGCCGGCGCTGACGCCGGCCCAGGCACACGCAGTGGCCGAAATAAATGCCGCGCGCGGCCGTTTCACGCCATGGCTGCTGCACGGCGTGACCGGCAGCGGCAAGACCGAAGTTTATCTGCACGCAATCGCGGCGGCACTTGCCGCCGGCCGCCAGGCATTGCTGCTGGTCCCCGAGATCGCGCTCACGCCGCAGCTCGAAACCATGCTGGCGGCCTGCTTTCCGGATACGAAAATTGCCAGTCTCCACAGTAACCTGAACGATAGCGAGCGCTTACATCATTGGCTGTCTGCCGAACGTGGCGAAGCCCGCATCGTGCTCGGCACCCGTCTGGCGGCATTCACTCCGCTCGCGCAGCCGGGGCTTATCGTCGTCGACGAAGAACACGACGCGTCATTCAAGCAGCAGGACGGCCTCCATTATTCGGCGCGCGACGTGGCGATCTACCGTGCCCGCCGGCACCGGATTCCAATCATTCTGGGTTCAGCGACGCCGTCGCTCGAAACCTGGCACAACGCGGCCAGCGGCCGCTTTCATTTGCTGGCGCTGGACCAGCGCATCAATGCGCCGCTGCCGCATATCGCCACTCTGGATGTGCGCGGCGAGCGGCTCGATGAGGGTCTGTCGGCGCGGCTTGTCGGCGAAATGAAAAACGTGCTGGCACGCGACGAGCAAGTACTGGTGTTCATCAACCGCCGCGGCTATGCGCCGGCGCTGATGTGCGCCGCCTGCCGCTGGATCGCCGATTGCCGGCGCTGCAGCGCGCACCTGGTGCTGCATCTCGGCGATCACCGGCTCAAATGCCACCACTGCGGAAGCGAATCTGCGATTCCGCAGGCGTGTCCGGAATGCGGCAATCCGGATTTGCTGCCGGTCGGCGCAGGCACCCAGCGCATCGAATCGGCGCTCGCACGCCATTTTCCGCAGGCGCGCATCCTGCGCGTGGATCGTGACACGACGCGCCGCAAGCTGGCGTGGAGCGGCATGCGCGACCGCATTCATTCGCGCCAGGTCGACATCCTGGTCGGAACCCAGATTCTTGCCAAAGGCCATGACTTTCCTCATCTCAA
>JBDZVW010000514.1:0-1847 GCA_040255885.1 Betaproteobacteria bacterium | reverse complement strand
GCGGTGCCGGTCATGGTGCAGGTCAAGGAAAATCTCTACCGCTGGAACACCTGGCGGATCATCGCCAAGACCCACGACTACGTGAAGGTGAACGCGCGCACCATCCGCTTCCCGGTGAACGTTCCTGCGAACGGCACGGCAAAGGTCGGCTACACCGTGCGTTATACATGGTAGCGGCCGCCGCGGATGGTATAGAATCGCAACGCCGGCGGGGAGCCGGCCGACAAGGGGGGAACCACCATGAGCGTCGCAGCAATCGTGGTGCTGGCGGTCATCGCCATTGCGCTGATCTACATCATCATGCTCTACAACAACCTCGTCACCATCAAGCACAACGTGTCGAAAGCGTGGGCCAACATCGACGTGCTGCTGAAGCAGCGCCATGACGAGTTGCCGAAGCTGGTCGAGACCTGCAAGCAGTACATGCAGTACGAGCAACAGACGCTGGAAAAAGTGATGGATGCGCGCTCGCGGGTGTTTTCGGCACGTGAAGCGGGCAATGTCGGCGCGGTCGGCCAGGCTGAAGGCGCGTTGCGCGCCAGCATCGGCAACCTGTTCGCGGTGGCCGAAAACTATCCCGACCTGAAGACCAACGACACCTTCCGCCAGCTGCAGGCGCGCATCACCGGGCTCGAAAGCGAGATCGCCGACCGCCGCGAGTTCTACAACGAATCAGTCAACATCAACAACGTCCGCATCGAACAGTTTCCGGACGTCGTCATCGCCGGCCTGTTCGGCTTCAAGCCGTTTGAGCTGTTGCACTTCGACGCCGCGGAAAAGACCGACGTCGACGTCGGCGCGCTGTTCAAGGCCTGAGCCGCCGCGCGTTCCATGCAGGCGATCGGTTTCCGCGCCCGCATCGGCAATCAGCTGCTGGCGGGCTTCTATGCCGCATTGCTGGCATTTGGCGTCCAGATCGGCAATCGCAGCGCCTGGCCAGCCTTTCTCGGCGCCATCGCGGCACTCGGCTTCTGCGGCTGGATCGCCAACTACCGCCGCCACCTCCGCGTTGCCGACACGCCGACGTCGAAGATCGTGGCGGCGGCACAGGGCTACGTCGAATTGTCGGGAACGGCACGCCTGCTTGCCGGCACGCCGGTCGTCAGTCCGCTGACAAGTCTGCCGTGTTGCTGGTACCGCTATTACACGGAAGTCCGATCGGGCGACGAATGGCGCCACGACGAAAGCGGCCTCAGTGACGACTGTTTCGCACTGGACGACGGCACCGGACAATGCGTGATCGATCCGGCCGGCGCGGAAGTACTGAGCGTTCACAAGCGGCAGTGGATCGAAGACGATCACCGCTACACCGAATGGACGCTGCTGCCCGGCGAACCGCTCTACGCGCTCGGAGAATTCGGCACACGGCGCGGCAACGACCAGGCACCCGACGAAACGGCCGCGCTGGGCGCGCTGCTGGCCGCATGGAAAAAGGACCGGCCGACGCTGCTCAAGCGTTTCGATCTCGACCACAGCGGTGAAATCGACATGACCGAATGGGCGCTGGCACGAGCGGCGGCGCGACGCCAGGTGGAGCGCGAAATGGCGGGCGAACGTACGATGCCCGGCGTCAATATCCTGTCGAAGCCGCGCGACGGCAAGCTGTTCGTGCTGTCGAATCGCAATCCGGCGGCAATCGACCGCCGCTATTTCCGGTGGAGCCTGTTCCATCTCGCGGTGCTGCTGTGCGCGGGCGGGGCCGCGGGCTGGTTCATCGCATAGACAACCGGGCGGACGGAACGGTTGTGGTAAGCTGAAACCGGTTCCGAAATGCAGGAAAACAATGATGGGGATTCGATCCAACCACGTGTTGGGATTGAGCCAGAGCGGCTTTCATCGCATTTATT
>JBDZVW010000513.1:0-1851 GCA_040255885.1 Betaproteobacteria bacterium | reverse complement strand
TTTCTCCCCGCCTTATTGAGGCGGGGTGGCGGCGCAGCCGACGGGGTGGTGGGCGGCGCATAAAAGAATCGTGAGTTGCCTTTTTGCCGCACTCCCTTGAAGCCAGGGCAATGCCCACACCACCCAACATCGAAGTCCTGATTTTCGACCTCGGCGGCGTCGTGATGAACGTCGATTTCGAGCAGGCTTTCGATATCTGGAGCCGCCATTCAGGCATCGCGGCACCACTGCTCCGGTCGCGTTTCATTGCGGACGCCGCCTATGAGCAACATGAACGCGGCGAGCTGACCACCGACGCGTATTTCGAATCATTGCGTGCGTCGCTGGGCGTGGCGCTGTCGGACGCACAGCTTGCCGACGGATGGAACGCGGTCCTCGGACATGAAATATCCGGCATGCGCAATTTGCTGCTGCAGGCGAGCGAACATCGACCGCTCTACCTGTTCAGCAATACCAACAGGATTCACCAGGTTCTCTGGACCCAAAAACTCGCGGCGACATTGAGCCTGTTCCGAAAATGTTTCGTGTCGTGCGAACTGGGACTGCGCAAACCCGACGCGCAAGCATTCGGCGCCGTCGCGGCGGCAATCGGCGTGCCGCCGCAGCGGATTCTGTTCTTCGACGATCTCGCGGATAACGTCGCCGGCGCGCGCCGTATCGGGATGCATGCGGTGCAGGTGCGGTCGATCGGCGACGTCAGCAATGCGCTTGCGGCATTGCCACTACGCCTGGATGCGGTCGCAGCGACCGGTTCCCTTTAGCCGCCTGCTAGAATCGCGGTTGTCTGCACCCACCCGTTTCAGGAGATTTCGACGATGACCGCGCCCCACCCCGATACCCGGCCGGCGTTCCGCTGGGACGATCCATTGCTGTTCGATCAACAGCTGACGGAAGACGAACGCCTGGTGCGCGATTCCGCACGCGCCTATTGTCAGGAAAAGCTGATGCCGCGTGCGCTGGAGGCCAACCGCAACGAAATTTTCCATCGCGAGATCATGAACGAGATGGGCGCGCTGGGATTCCTCGGCTCGACCATCGACGGTTATGGTTGCGCCGGCATCAACAACGTCTGCTACGGACTGATCGCGCGCGAGGTGGAGCGCGTCGACAGCGGTTACCGCTCGGCGATGAGCGTGCAGTCGAGCCTGGTGATGCATCCGATCCACGCCTTCGGCAGCGACGCGCAACGCGACAAGTATCTGCCGAAGCTGGCGACCGGCGAATGGGTCGGCTGCTTCGGGCTCACCGAGCCCGATCACGGCTCCGATCCCGGCGGCATGACGACTCGCGCCAGAAAAACCGACGGCGGCTATCTGCTGTCGGGCGCGAAAATGTGGATCAGCAACGCGCCGCTGGCCGACGTGTTCATGATCTGGGCCAAGGACGATTCGGGCAAGATCCGCGGCTTCATTCTCGAAAAGGGCATGAAGGGATTGTCGGCGCCGAAGATAGAGGGCAAATTCTCGCTGCGCGCGTCCTGCACCGGCGAAGTGGTGATGGACGGTGTGTTCGTGCCGGAAGAAAACCTGCTGCCCGGCGTGTCGGGGCTGAAAGGTCCGTTCTCGTGCCTCAACAAGGCGCGTTACGGCATCGCCTGGGGCGTGCTCGGTGCCGCCGAATTCTGCCTGCAGGCGGCGCGCGGCTATGGGCTGGAGCGCAAGCAGTTCGGCCGCCCGCTGGCGGCCAACCAGCTGGTGCAGAAAAAGCTGGCCGACATGCAGACCGAAATCGCGCTCGGGCTGCAAGCCGTGCTGCGGCTGGGACGGCTGTTCGACGAAGGCAATGCGGCGCCGGAAATGGTGTCGCTGCTGAAGCGCAACAACTGCGGCAAGGCGCTCGACATCGCGCGCA
>JBDZVW010000147.1:0-6919 GCA_040255885.1 Betaproteobacteria bacterium | reverse complement strand
TGATGCGATCGTCGCGGACTGGAAGCAGCACGACAAGGTGCGGCGATTGTGGGCGCGCGACGCGACGCTGTGGACCGGCAGCGACGAAGGCAAGTGGCTGGCGTGGCTGGCGATCACCGACGATCAGCTGGCGCACCTCGACCATCTGAACGCCATCGCCGCCGACGCCGCGAAGGCCGGCTTTACGCACGTGCTGGTGCTCGGCATGGGCGGTTCCAGTCTGTGCCCGGACGTGATGAGCCGCACCTTCGGCGCGCTGTCCGGACATCCAGCACTGCATGTGCTGGACTCGACCGATCCGGCGCAGATCGCTGCGTGCGAGAAACGGATAGATCTCGGCAAGACGCTGTTCATCGTTTCGAGCAAGTCGGGCACCACGCTGGAGCCGAACATCTTCAAGCAGTATTTTTTCGAACGCGTGAAGCAGACGATTGGCGCGGACGGCACCGGCAGCCGCTTCATTGCAATCACCGATCCTGGCTCGGCGCTGCAGAAAACCGCGGAAGACGACGGCTTCAGGCACGTCTTTTTCGGCGTGCCCGGCATCGGCGGGCGTTATTCTGCGCTGTCGAACTTCGGCATGGTGCCGGCAGCCGCTGCCGGCGTCGACGTCGTCAAGCTGCTCGACCGCACCGAAGAAATGGTGCACGCGTGTGCCGCCTGCGTGCCGGCCACAGACAACCCGGCACTGAAGCTCGGAGCGGTGATTGGCGCCGCCGCCGAAGCCGGCCGCGACAAGCTGACGCTGATCGCGTCACCGCGTATTGCCAGCCTTGGTGCATGGCTGGAGCAGCTGGTCGCGGAATCCACCGGCAAGGATGGCAAGGGCGTCATTCCGGTGGATGGCGAGCAGGTGGGTCCGCCGAACGTATACGGCGACGATCGGCTGTTCGCCTATCTGCGTTTCACACCCGAGCCGGATGCGGCGCAGGATGCGGCGGTCGACGCACTGCGGCGGGCCGGGCAGCCGGTGGCAACGATCGATGTCGGCGATCTCGCGGATCTCGGCCAGGAATTCTTTCGTTGGGAATTTGCGACGGCGGTCGCCGGTTCCATCATCGGCATCAACGTCTTCAACCAGCCTGACGTCGAGGCGAGCAAGGTCGAGACGCGTGCGTTGACCGCGGAGTACGAGAAGAACGGCCGGCTGCCGGCGCAGTCACCGCTGCTGGAAGCGGACGGCCTGCAAGTGTTTGCCGACAGCGCCAACCATGCCGCGCTCGGCGACGTGAAGTCGCTGGACGACTGTCTCGGCGCGCACCTGCGGCGGCTCGGGCCGGGCGACTATTTTGCGCTGCTGGCGTACATCGAGATGAACGCGGCGCACGATGCACGGCTGCAGGCAATGCGGTTGCGGGTGCGCGACCGCAGGCGTGTCGCGACCTGCGTCGGCTTCGGGCCGCGCTTTCTGCATTCGACCGGACAGGCGTACAAGGGCGGCCCGGCGAGCGGGGTGTTTTTGCAGATCACGTGTGACGACGCGACCGACATCACGGTGCCGGGCAGCCGCTACAGCTTCGGCGTGGTGAAGGCAGCGCAGGCGCAGGGCGACCTCAGCGTGCTCGAAAGCCGCGGCCGGCGCGCGCTGCGGGTGCACATCAAGGGCAACGTCGAGAAGGGATTGGCGAAGCTGGAAGCTGCGATCGAACGTGTGCTGAAGTGAGACGGCAATTCTTTCACCACGGAGACGCAGAGGATTTCCATTTACTCAGACGCCAGAAATATAGGCAACATCTACATGTCGTCATTCCCGCGCAGGCGGGAATCCAGTGTCTTGAGCCCGTGCTGTCGAAAGAAGCTGGTCCCCGCCTTCGCGGGGACGACGAGCCTTGATGATTGTCGCTTTCCAGAAGCGATTTGGCCGAGTCTGTTCCTTTGTACTGACTTCTGGGTAATACGACGTCGGCAAATCGATTCTAAATGAGCTATGTGGAGGAGTGGATGGATTTCGTTCCGGTTTCTCTCTGTGCCTCTGTATCTCTGCGTCTCTGTGGTAAAGCTTTTCTTGCGAACCGAAGCAATCGGGAGAAATAAATGCAACTCGGAATGATCGGCCTCGGCCGCATGGGATCGAACATGGTGCGCCGGCTGATGGGCGGCGGGCATCAATGCGTGGTGTTCGATCCGAATGCCGACGCGGTGAAAGCGATCGAAAAGCAGGGCGCGCAAGCTGCTGCATCGCTTGAGGAACTCGTCAGGCGCCTCGACAAGCCGCGTGCGGTGTGGCTGATGGTGCCGGCCGGCGTCGTCGACGGCACGCTGGAGAAACTGGCGCCGTTGATGGAAGCGGGCGACGTAATCATCGACGGCGGCAACTCCTACTATGTCGACGATCTGCGTCGTGCGGAATCGCTCGAATCAAGAAAAATCGATTATCTCGACGTTGGCACCAGCGGCGGCGTGTGGGGCCGGGAACGCGGTTACTGCCTGATGATCGGCGGCCCGGAAAAGGCGGCACGCCGGCTCGACCCGGTGTTCAAGACGCTGGCGCCGGGGCGCGGCTCCATCGAACGCACGCCGGGCCGTGGAAAAGGCGGTGCGTCCGGTACGGCGGAAGAGGGCTATCTTTACTGCGGGCCGTCGGGTGCCGGGCATTTCGTGAAGATGGTCCATAACGGCATCGAGTACGGTCTGATGGCTGCCTATGCCGAAGGACTGAACATCCTGCGGCAGGCGAATGCCGGAAAGAGCGAGCATCAAATCGACGCCGAAACCACGCCGTTGCGCCATCCCGAACGCTATCGCTACGATCTCGATCTTGCCGACATCACCGAAGTATGGCGCCGCGGCAGCGTGATCGCATCATGGCTGCTCGACCTCACCGCAAGCGCGCTGTTCGAGCAGCCCGATCTCGCCGGCTATTCGGGGCATGTCGCGGATTCCGGCGAAGGACGCTGGACGGTGATGGCAGCGATCGAGGAGGGCGTGCCGGCCCCGGTGCTGGGCGCCGCGCTCTACCAGCGCTTCGCATCGCGCGGCAATGACGAATTCGCCGCGAAGGTGCTGTCGGCGATGCGCTATCAGTTCGGCGGCCACGTGGAGAAAAGCGGGGATTAGGGATTTGTAAAACGTTACCGGCGTGCGTTGCACGCCGCAAATTTTCACTAATCTCCAATCCCTGATCCCCAATCCCCAATTCAACGTGCGAAGAAAATCCGGATGGACACACACATCAAATCCGCCACACAGACCGCGCCCGCCCAACGCCGCATCGCCGATCCGTGCGTGTTGACGATTTTCGGCGCCAGTGGCGATCTGACGAAACGCAAGCTGATTCCGGCGCTGTGCAATCTGGCGCGCGACAAGCTGCTGCCGGACGAATTCGCAGTGGTCGGTTTTGCGCGCAGCGATTTCAGTGACGAGAGCTTCCGCGAACAGCTTGGGAAGGATGCGAAGACGCTCGGTGTGAACGTCGATCCGGCGCTATGGAAGCACATCATGCAGCATGTGTACTACGTGTCCGGCGCGTTCGATGATGCGGCCGCATACAGGAAACTTGCGGCGAAGATCGACGAAGCGGCGAAGCGCCATCGCACTGGCGACAACCGGCTGTGCTATCTGGCGGTCGCGCCGCGCTTTTTCGGCGGCATCGTATGCCGGCTGGGAGAGGCCGAGATGGCGGCCGAGACCGAGGGTCACTGGTGCCGCGTCATCGTCGAAAAGCCGTTCGGACACGATCTGGCATCGGCGCGCGCGCTCGACGCCGAAATCAAGCAGGTGCTGAAGGAACCGCAGATCTACCGCATCGACCATTATCTCGGCAAGGAGACGGTGCAGAACCTGATCGTGTTCCGTTTTAGCAACAGCATATTCGAGCCGATCTGGAATCATCAGTACATCGACCACGTGCAGATCACTGCCGCCGAAACCGTTGGCGTCGAGCATCGCGGCGGCTATTACGAAACGGCGGGTGCGCTGCGCGACATGATACCGAGCCATCTGTTCCAGCTGATGGCGTTCACCGCGATGGAGCCGCCGGCGATCCTCGAGGCGGACGCGATGCGCGACGAGGAAGTGAAGGTGCTGCATGCGGCGCAGCCACTGGTGCCGGAGCGCCTGGCTGACGTCGTGGTGCGCGGCCAGTACGGTGCCGGGAAAATGAACGGCAAAAACGTTCCGGCCTATCGCAAGGAGCCGGACGTCAGCCCCGACTCGAAAACCGAGACCTATGTCGCGCTCAAGCTGATGATAGACAACTGGCGCTGGGCCGGCACGCCGTTCTATCTGCGCACCGGCAAGCGCCTGGCGCAGCATGCGACCGAAATCGCGATCGCGTTCAAGCGTCCGCCATTCAAGCTGTTTCGCGACACCGCAATGCAGGGCTTCACCACCAACGAGCTGGTGATGCGCATTCAGCCGGACGAGGGTATCTCGCTGCGCTTCGGCGCGAAAATTCCGGGCGCCGTGATGCGCCAGGACGCGGTGAAGATGGATTTCTGCTACAAGGATTATTTCGGCTCTTCGTCCAGCACCGGTTACGAACGGCTGCTGCACGACTGCATGATCGGTGACCAGACGCTGTTCCGTCGTGCCGACATGGTCGAGGCGGCGTGGCAGATTCTTGCCCCGGTACTCGATGCGCAAGCCGTGGGGCAGGCGCCGGCCGAATACGCGGCGGGCAGCTGGGGTCCGTGCGAGGCCGATGCGCTGATGCAGCGCGACGGACGTTCGTGGAACAACGGCGACGCATGATACTGGCGGGCGACATCGGCGGCACGTCGGCGCGGCTGGCGTTGTTCAACGTCGATGGCGGACGCGTCGCGATGGTCGCCAGACAGAGCTATCCGAGCGCGGACTACGGCAGTCTCGCCGCGGTGGTGCGGCGGTTTTCCGAAGAGCATGGCCATGACATCGATCATGCGGCATTCGGCGTTGCCGGTCCGGTGCGCGAGGGACAGGCGAAAGCGACCAATCTGCCGTGGCTGGTCGACAGCGCGCGGCTCGTTGACGAACTCGGTGTAAAGGCGGTCGGCCTGATCAATGACCTGGAGGCGAATGCCTACGGTGTGGCGGCGCTCGATGCCGACGACTTCACGGTGCTGAATGCGGGCGAACACGATGCGTCGGGCAACGCCGCGATCATCGCCGCCGGAACCGGACTCGGCGAAGCCGGACTCTACTGGGGTGGGAAACGCCATCATCCGTTCGCCAGCGAAGGCGGACATGCCGACTTCGCGCCGCGCAACGCGCTCGAAATCGAACTGTTGCAGTATCTGCTGCGCCGGCATGATCGCGTCAGCTACGAACGCGTATTGTCGGGTCCGGGGTTGCACGCCGTTTATGAATTCCTGCGCGACAGCGGACACGGCACCGAATCGCAACGGATCGCCGACGCGATGCGCGATGGTGATCCGGCGGCGGTCATTTCGAAAGCCGCAGCGGCTGGTGAATGCGAATTGTGCGTGGCCGCGTTGGACATGTTCGTTGCATTTTATGGCGCAGCCGCCGGCAACCTGGCGCTGAAGATGATGGCGCGCGGCGGCGTGTATCTCGGCGGCGGCATTGCACCGAAGATCGTCGAAAAGCTGAAACAGCCGGTGTTCATGGAAGCGTTCGTCAGTAAAGGCCGCATGGAAGACTTGCTGCGCGACATCCCGGTGCGCGTGATCATGAACGACCAGACGGCGCTGATCGGCGCGGCGCGCTATGCGGCGTTGCGGGCCGGGTTGCTGGAAGGGTGAACCGCCAAGACGCCGAGGATGCCAAGAAAGACAATAAAAACCTTTAACCGCAGAGACGCAAAGGCGCAGAGGAACGCAAAGGAAAACAAAAAAACAAAATCGGAAATTTGAAGTTCTTTGCGCCTTCGCGCCTTTGCGGTTAATGTTTTTCTCTGCGCTTCCTCTGCGTCTCTGCGCCCCTGCGGTAAAAGGGTTTTATGAACCAGAACATTCGTATCGTCGAAAATCCACAGGCGCTGGCGCGCACCGCCGCCGCCGGGTTCTTGCGCTGCGCCGTGGCGGCAGTGCAGCGGAACGGAAAATTCAGCGTGGCGCTGTCCGGCGGCAGCACGCCGAAGGCGCTGTACTCGCTGCTGGCGACCGACCCGCTGAAACGGGATCTGCCGTGGGACAACACACATGTGTTCTGGGGCGACGAGCGGCCGGTGCCGCCGGATCATGCAGACAGCAATTTCCGGATGGCGCACGAAGCGCTGCTGTCGAAGGTTCCGGTGCCGGCTGCAAACGTTCATCGCATCAAGGGTGAGCTTGCCGCGGAACAGGCGGCTACCGACTACGAACGCACGCTGATCGACTGTTTTGAATTGCAGGACGGCGAACTGCCGCGTTTCGATCTCGCGTTGCTGGGGCTGGGGCCGGAGGGACATACGGCGTCGCTATTTCCGGGCACGCTTGCACTGCATGAAAAGAAACGACTGGCGGTAGCAAACTGGGTTGGCAAATTTGACAGCGAACGCATTACGCTGACGGCGCCGGTATTAAACAACGCCGCCTGCGTAATTTTTCTGGTCAGCGGAAACGAAAAAGCGGTAGTGTTGAAATCCGTTCTTGAAGGCCGGCACGAGCCCGAACAACTGCCGGCGCAACTGATCAGGCCGCACGACGGCGAACTGATATGGATCGTCGACGCGGCAGCTGCGCTTGGGATCGAGGAGCAGGATTGAGGATCGAGGAATGAGGATTGAAGGAAAGTATCCGGCGCTACGCGCCGCAAATCTTGCTCAATCCTCGATCCACAATCCTCAATCCTGCCTTTCCGCGCTCAGCGGCGTCGCCACGTCTTCCAGCGATTTGCGCTCGGCGGCGACGCCGCAGAACACCGCAATCAGCGCGGCGGCGAGCATCAGCGCCGCGCCGATGACGTAGCCGGCGAACACCGCTTCGCGGCTGCCGCTGGCGATCAGCGCGCCGAACAGCGCCGGTGCGACGAAGCCGCCGGCGCCGGTGCCGATCGCATA
>JBDZVW010000512.1:0-1861 GCA_040255885.1 Betaproteobacteria bacterium | reverse complement strand
GCCGCATCGACGTGCCGCGGCTGCGCAACAAGCCGGATCCGAAACGCACACTGTCGATCAGCGGTTGCCGCGGCAACAATCTGAAGAACGTAACGTTAAATCTGCCGGTGGGGCTTTTCGTATGCATCACCGGCGTGTCCGGATCCGGAAAATCGACGCTGATCAACGATACGCTGTACGCCGCCGTCGCACGCAGCCTCTACGGCAGCTCCGCCGAACCGGCGCCGTACGACACCATCGGCGGACTGGATTTCTTCGACAAGGTGGTGAACGTCGATCAGAGCCCGATCGGCCGCACGCCGCGCTCGAATCCGGCGACGTATACCGGCCTTTTCACGCCGACCCGCGAGCTGTTCGCCGGCGTGCCCGAGGCGCGCGCCCGCGGCTACGATCCGGGGCGCTTTTCATTCAACGTCAAGGGCGGCCGCTGCGAAGCCTGCCAGGGCGACGGCGTGCTCAAGGTCGAGATGCATTTTCTGCCGGACATCTACGTGCCGTGCGACGTCTGCCACGGCAAGCGCTACAATCGCGAAACGCTCGAAATCCACTACAAGGGCAAGAACATCCACGACGTGCTCGACATGACGGTGGAGCAGGCGTACGAATTCTTTGCCGCGGTGCCGGTGCTGAAGCGCAAGCTGAAGACGCTGCTCGACGTCGGTCTCGGCTACATCAAGCTCGGTCAGAGCGCGACCACGCTGTCCGGCGGCGAAGCGCAGCGCGTCAAGCTGTCGCTCGAACTGTCGAAGCGCGACACCGGGCGCACGCTGTACATTCTCGACGAGCCGACCACCGGACTGCACTTTCACGACATCGCATTGCTGCTCGAGGTGCTGCACCGGCTGCGCGACAACGGCAACACCATCGTCGTGATCGAGCACAATCTGGACGTGATCAAGACGGCGGACTGGATCATCGATCTCGGTCCCGAGGGCGGCGACGGCGGCGGCACCGTTGTCGCCACCGGCACGCCGGAACAGATTGCAAAAAGCCGGACCAGCTACACCGGCCGGTTTCTCAGAACCGCGCTGGAACCGGTGCCGCTCGCCAGGATCGCATCATGACGCAACGTGCTCTTCTGCTCGAAAGTTTCCAGGCGGCACTGGCCGCGGTCGATCCGCTGCAGATCGTACCGCAGCATCTGCCGCAGGCGCCGCGCGGCCGCACACTGGTGATCGGCGCCGGCAAGGCGGCGGCTTCGATGGCGCTCGCGGTCGAGCAGCACTGGCCGGCGGACGCGCCGCTCGACGGGCTGGTGATCACCCGCTATCGCCATGGACTGCTCACCAGCCGCATCAAGGTGATCGAGGCCGGGCACCCGGTGCCCGACGAGAGCGGCGAGAAAGCCGCGGCAGAGATTCTGCGCCAGGTGAAGCGCCTCGGTCCCGACGACCTGCTGCTCGCCTTGGTCTCCGGCGGCGGATCCAGTCTGCTGAGCCTGCCGGCAGACGGCATCGGTATGGACGATCTGAAGGCGACGACGAAGGCGCTGCTGCGCTGTGGCGCGCCGATCCAGGAAATGAATGCGGTGCGCAAGCATCTGTCGGCGATCCAGGGCGGCCGGCTGGCGGCGGCATGCAAGGCACCGATTCTGGCGCTGACCGTGTCCGACGTCACCGGCGACGATCCGACTCATATCGCGTCCGGCCCGTGCGCGCCCGATCCGACCACCTATCAGGACACGCTCGACATTCTCGCCCGCTACGAAATCGACACGCCGCGCAGCGTGATGAACCGCCTCGAGCGCGGCGCGCGCGGCGAGATTGCGGAAACGCCGAAGCCGGGCGATCCGGTATTCGCGCGCACCGAGAACAAGGTCATTGCGACGGCGCAGCAGGCGCTGCAGGCAGCAGCAAAGTTC
>JBDZVW010000511.1:0-1866 GCA_040255885.1 Betaproteobacteria bacterium | reverse complement strand
GGCTGTAGAGCTCGAGGTGGTAGCGACCGATCGCGTCGGTGTCGACGTGGTCGCTGTGCGCCGAGCGCATCGTCGCGATGAGGCTCGACACCGACGGGATGATCGACATCGGGTCGCGATGCGTCGCCGACAGCCGCGCGCGATGCAGCGCTTTGCATTCCAGACCGCGGACGGGCCGTGGGAGCTGCGCAAGCTGGCACGCACCAATCTGCTGGCCGGGTGCGACGTGATCAAGACCTGCGCGTCGGGCGGGGGCGGTACCGACAAGGAAGAGCCCGACATCCGTAACATGACACAGGAAGAGCTCGATGCGATCGTCGATGAGGCGCACGCGTTTCACAAGATCGCGGCCGTTCACTGCTTCACCACCGAGGCGCACCGCATGGCGGTCAAAGCCGGCGCCGACACCATCGAGCACATGGTGTTTTCGGACGACGAAGACATTGCAATGATCAAGGACGCCGGCATCCCGGTGACGCCGACGCTGTCGCATCGCACCGATCACGCAATTCAGACGCGCAAGGAGCAGGGCACGCCGATGTTCATTCTGAACAAGATGAAATATCTGCAGCCGTTCTGCTACGATACCTTCCAGAAGATGTACAAGGCCGGCATCAAGATCGCGATGGGCACCGACATGGGCTACGACCCGGAGATGGGGCACAACGCCGGTGAACTGGAAATCTACGTCAAGCTCGGCATGACGCCGATGCATGCGCTGCAGACGGCGACGAAGAACGCCGCCGAGGCGATCAAGCTGGGACACGAGCTGGGCACGATCGAGGCAGGCAAGTTTGCCGACATCGTCGCCGTCAACGGCGATCCGCTGCAGGACATCCGCGTGTTGCAGGACAAGAAAAACATCCACGTGGTGATGAAGGAAGGCAAGGTCTACGCCGATCGCCGGCCCGGCCACAACAAGAGCGTGGTCGAAGTGGATCCGGGTGACTGGAAGATCATCGACTATCTGTGAATCGCATTGAATTTTACGACAGACACCATCAGGAGGAACGACATGGCAACAGCTTCGACTCCGCTGACGCGGACCAGGAAACCGGCAACGCGGCGGGCAGCGGCCGGGACCGGTGTGCAGCGCACCGCCGGAAACGGAACGGCACGCAAATCCGCGACCAAGACCGAAGGCGCGGTGAGGGCCGGCAACGGAAAATATTCGTTTCGCATGGCCGGCCTGAAAAAAGTCCCGGCGGGCACCGGCTATTCGACATCGCACGGCGGCGTGGTCGAAGGCGACCGCATGCTGATTGGACTGATCAACAAGCCGCGCGGTACCGGCTCGCGGCTGCATACGCACAAGAACGAGCAGTTCAACTACGTCGTGCAGGGGACGCTGCGCGGATCGGTCAACGGCAAGCGCGTGGTGGCGCCGGCGGGGACGCTGGTCTATATCCCGGCCAATGCACCGCATACGCTGGTCGCGACCGCCGATGAAGACGTCATCTTCATCGCGATCAAGGATCTGTCGCAAGGCATCATCGGCAAGGCGGTGGATGGCACGATGAGCGGCCCGCATTACGAGCCAGGCTTTGGGCCGCGCGCGGCGCAGCGGACTTCGAAGCGCTAGCTTTTTGCAATCGTTTCGACGGTGAAGCCATGATTCGTGCCGCGATAGTGGGATTGGGCAACTGGGGGCAGCGCCTGGTGAATTCGGTGCAGGGAAAAAGCGACCGCATTCGGTTCACGGCCGGGGTGACGCGAACGGTGGCAAAGGCCGCCGAGTTCGCGAAGCAGCATGATTTTCCGCTCGGCAGCGACTATGCCGCGGTGCTCGCCGATCCGGAGGTCGACGCGGTGGTGCTCGCGACGCCGCATTCGATGCATGTCCAGCAAATCGTGCAGGCCGCCGAA
>JBDZVW010000510.1:0-1869 GCA_040255885.1 Betaproteobacteria bacterium | reverse complement strand
ACCAGGATCGACGGAATGTCCGGCGCCTTCAGAACCGCAAATCCGGCCTGTTCGACATTGGATTTGTGCAGCGCGCCGATGTTGTCCAATTGTGCCAGCACGTCCTTGCCGAGCTTCAGGCTGTCGGCGATGGTGACGGTCTGCGACAGGTCGAGCAGCGTGCGTTTGAGATACGGCTCGGAAGCGTTGAGATGGATGCCACCAATCAGGTCGGAATCGTTTTCGCTCTTCGCCAGCCAGCGCGCCATCGCAGAGGTTGCGCCATGTTCCGACAGCGCGAACACCGACGAGCCCTGCGCATCGCAGAAATGCGGGCATGAATCGGCGTGGATGGAGACGAAGATGTCGGCCTTCGCGGCACGCGCTTTCAGCACCCGCGTATGCAGCGGGACGAAGTAGTCGCCCTTGCGGGTCATTACGGCACGCATGTCCGGTTCGGCATCAATCAGCTTCTTCAGTTTGCGCGCGATCGCCAGCGTGACGTTTTTTTCGTGCGTGCCGCCGGGCCCGGTTGCGCCGGGATCTTCTCCGCCGTGACCGGCGTCGACGGCGATGATCAGCGGGCGGTCCGGTGCGGGCGCCTGCTGGCGCGCCTTCGCCGGCACCGTGCCTGCCTTGCCGCCGTTTTCCTGTGCGGCAACCAGTGCCATCAGCGGATCGATCGGGTGCACCGGATAAACGTCGAGCACCAGCCGGTAACCATACTCGCCGACCGGATTGAGCGTGAACACCTGCGGTTTCACTGCGTCCTTCAGATCGAGTACCACGCGCACCACGTGCGGCTTGAAGCGGCCGACTCGAACGTCTTTCACGAACGGGTCGCTGGCTTCCACCTTTTGGCTGACGTCGCGCAGGGCGGCGTCGAGATCGGCATTGTCGAGATCAAGCACCAGCCGCGGCGGATTCGGAATGCTGAACATCTTGTATTGCAGCGGCTTGTCGGACTCGATCGTGAGCCGCGTGTAATCCTGCGACGGCCACATGCGGGTCGCGGTGATTTTGGCCGACGCATGCGCCGTTACGGTGACAAACAGCAATAGGAGTGCAAGTATCGAGACGAAACTTGATGCGGACGCACGCGCGGGATTCAGTCGTTGCCGTTGCGGAGCAGCGCCACGCAATATGCGCCCGCCTCCGTCAGGCCGCTCACCTCCATCACGCGACCGGATTCGGAGAATTCGAGTTCTATTTTTACGTCGGCTGACGGCAACGAATCCCCCGCTTTCTCGGGCCATTCGACAAGGCACACCGAGTCGTCGTTGAAATATTCCCGAAAGCCCGCTTCTTGCCATTCTTGTGGCCGGTCGATCCGATAGAAATCAAAGTGATAGAAGTATAACCTAGAGAATTCATAAAGTTCAACCAGAGAAAAGGTCGGGCTTTTGACCTTTCCGGCATAGCCGAGGCCCTGCAGCACCCCGCGCACCAGCGTCGTTTTGCCCGCCCCGAGGTCGCCGTGCAGGTAAAACACCATGCCGGGGCGGATGCATGGCGCCAGCGCGCCGCCAATCGCGAGCGTGTTGTCGGGGCCGGCCAGATAACGCGTCGTTTTCATCATTGGGAATATGTGAATATGATTGGAGCCATGGAACAAACCGATTTACCGGCGCGCGACGCGATCGACTGGCAGCAGCTCAAGCGCGACATCAGGCAATGGGCGCAGCAGGCGGGCTTTCAGGAGATCGGAATTTCCGGTGTCGACCTCGGCGCCGCCGAAACCCGGCTGCTGGACTGGCTGGCGCAGGACTGCCACGGCGAGATGGATTATATGGCACGGCACGGCACGCGGCGCAGCCGGCCGGCGGAACTGGTGCCCGGCACGGTCACCGTGATTGCGGCGCGCATGAATTACACACCGACCGATGCCCG
>JBDZVW010000509.1:0-1870 GCA_040255885.1 Betaproteobacteria bacterium | reverse complement strand
GCGGCGGAAGATGACTTCAATGCAGTAGCCATAGTCTCATTCTCCGTTACGAAATCCGTCCGGCGGATTTCCCGAATGAGCGCCGTTACGATGATGCCGCCCTTCCTGAGCCTGGCGGATTTGCACCGCTGCAGCGCTCCTCAGGAGTGACAGTATTTCGAATCGGTGAGGTGTGAGGAGTAAGGAGTGAGGAGAAAACTTTCCGGCGCGCTGGCGCGCCGCATTTTTAACCCTTCACACCTCTCGCCTCACTCCTCACAGGAATTCATTAAATTCCGGCGTCAGCCTTCAGCGCCTCGGCCTTGTCCAGCGCTTCCCACGTAAATTCCGGCTCGTCGCGGCCGAAATGGCCGTAGGCTGCGGTCTTCGCATAGATCGGGCGCAGCAGGTCGAGTGCCTGGATGATGCCCTTGGGCCGCAGATCGAAGTGGCGTCCGACGAGTTCCGCGATTTTATCGTCGTCGATCTTGCCGGTGCCGAAGGTGTCGATCATCAGGCTTACCGGCCGCGCAACGCCGATCGCGTATGCGATCTGCACTTCGCACTGCTCCGCAAGCCCGGCGGCAACGACGTTCTTCGCCACGTGGCGTGCCGCGTACGCGGCGGAACGGTCCACTTTCGACGGGTCCTTGCCGGAGAACGCACCGCCGCCGTGGCGCGAGTAGCCGCCGTAGGTATCGACGATCAGCTTGCGCCCGGTCAACCCGGTATCGCCGAGCGGGCCGCCGATCACGAAACGGCCGGTGGGATTGATCAGGTAGCGCGTATCGCCGGTCAGCAGGCCGTTCGGAAATACCGGCTTGACGATTTCCTCGATCACCGCCTCGGTTAGCGGCTCGTGCGAAATGTCGGGACTGTGCTGCGTCGAGATCACCACCGTTTCGATATGATGCGGCTTGCCGTCGACGTAACGCACGCTGACCTGCGACTTGGCGTCGGGGCGCAGCCATGGCAGGCGCCCGTCCTTGCGCAGTTCCGCGTGGCGTTCCATCAGCCGGTGCGCGTAGTAGATCGGCAGCGGCATCAGTTGCGGCGTCTCGTTGCAGGCATAGCCGTACATCAGTCCCTGGTCGCCGGCGCCCTGATCGAGATCGAGGCCCGTGCCTTCGTCCACACCTTGTGCAATGTCGGACGACTGCTTGTCGAATGCAACATTCACCGCGCAGGTACGATGATCGAAGCCGATGTCGGAACTGTCGTAGCCGATGCGCTTCACCACGTCGCGCGCCAGCGCCGCATAATCGACCACCGCGTTGGTGGTGATCTGGCCGGCCATCAGTACCAGGCCGGTGCATACCAGCGTCTCGGCCGCCACGCGTCCGTGCTTGTCCTGCTCCAGCACCGCGTCGAGCACGGCATCGGAAATCTGATCCGCCATCTTGTCCGGATGGCCTTCGGAAACAGACTCCGAAGTAAAGAGAAAGTCTTTTTTCATGATTGCGTCGGTTGGGGTTGGGGAGATCGGACGAAAGCTATTAGAATAGCAAAACTACGCTCCAATAACAAAGTTCCGATTGATATTCATGCTGTTGCGCTTGGCGGCCAGACTGCCGCTGTCATGGTTCCACGCGCTGGGCGCAGGCTTGGGCTGGATTGCGTACCGCTTTGCGCCGACCTACGCGGCGCGGTTGCGTGAAAATCTTGCGGCGAGCGGTGTGTGCGCCGACGCTGCAGCTTATCGCACGCTGCTGCGACAGGCAATCGGTGAAGCCGGCAAGGCCGTTCTCGAACTGATCCCGGTATGGTACCGCAGCGACGCGGCAGTGTCGCAGCTTATCACCGAGATTCGCGGGATGGAACTGGTCGACGCGGCGCGGGCACGCGGGCGCGGCATTCTGTTTCTGACACCGCACCTGGGCTGCTTCGAGAT
>JBDZVW010000146.1:0-7004 GCA_040255885.1 Betaproteobacteria bacterium | reverse complement strand
GTCGTCGTCGTCTTGCCATGCGTGCCGGCCACCGCGATGCCCTGCTTCAGCCGCATCAGTTCGGCCAGCATCAGCGCGCGCGGCACCACCGGCACGTGCCGGTCGCGCGCCGCAGCGACTTCCGGGTTGTCTTCGCCGACCGCGCTCGACACGACAACGGCGTTGGCGCCGGCGATGTTCTCCGTCCGGTGGCCCTGCGTCACGCTGGCACCCATGCCGGCAAGGCGCCGCGTCACCGCGCTGTCGACGACATCGGAGCCGCTCACCTTGTAGCCGAGATTGAGCAGGACTTCGGCAATGCCGCTCATGCCCGAGCCGCCAATGCCGACGAAATGGACGTGTTTGACCTTGTGCCTCATCGTCCCGCCTCCGGCCGGCGCGCGGCAAAAGCGAATCGGCCGCCGCGGCGCAGGTACCACGCCATGTTCGCGTCACGCGGCATGTGCCAGCTCCATGCAGATGCGTGCAACGTCGCGCGTCGCGTGCGGCTTCGCCAGTTCGCGCGCGCGTTGCGCCATGTCGAGCAGCCGTTCGCGGGTGCAGGTGCCGATCACCTCTGCCAGCCGCTGCGGCGTCAGTTCACGCTGATCGATCAGCACCGCCGCGCCGCGTTCCGCGAGGAAACGTGCGTTGCGCGTCTGGTGGTCGTCCACCGCATGCGGGTACGGCACCAGCACTGACGCGATTCCGGCCGCAGCCAGCTCGGCGATCGTCGTCGCCCCGGCACGGCAGATGATCACATCCGAGTCGGCATAGGCGCGCGCCATGTCGCCGATGAACGGCACGCATTCCGCGGCTATCCCGGCGCGGCGATATTCGGCCTCGAGCGCGGCGATGTGCGCCGCACCCGACTGGTGCGTGACGGTCGGACGCTGCGCTTCGGCGATCAGCGCCAGTGCCTGCGGCACCGCGATGTTGAGCGCCTGCGCGCCGAGGCTGCCGCCGACCACCAGCAAGCGCAGCCGCCCCGAGCGCGCGCCGTAGCGCAGCGCCGGATCCGGCAGCCCGGCAATTGCCGCGCGTACCGGATTGCCGGTCCAGGTCACTTTCGCTTTCCTGCCGAAAGCGTCCGGAAAACTGGTCAACACCCGGTCTGCAAGCTGTGCCAGCACGCGGTTCGCAAGGCCCGGAATGGAATTCTGTTCATGCAGCACCAGCGGACGGTTCAGGAACGCCGCCATCATGCCGCCCGGAAACGATACGTAGCCGCCCATGCCCAGCACCACGTCCGGCCGCTGCGCGAAGATCGCGCGCGCGCTTTGCCAGAAACCGATCAGCAGTGACAACGGCAGCAATGCGAAACGCGCGATGCCCTTGCCGCGCACGCCCGAAAAACGGATCCATGCCATCGCATAGCCGTGCGGCGGCACCAGCCGTTGTTCCATGCCGCCCTTGACGCCCAGCCACACCACGCGCCAGCCGGCAGCGGCCAGCTCCTCCGCCACCGCCAGCGCCGGGAAAATGTGTCCGCCGGTACCGCCCGCCATGATCATGATCGTGCGCGCACCGCCGGCTGTCGTATTCTGTACTTCACCGCTCACCCTTCACCTTCACTGACTGCGCTCATAGGCGGAAACCCTTCATCAGCTGGCGGCTCTCCCAATCCACGCGCAGCAGCATGGCGATCGCGGCGCAATTGGTGACGATGCCGCTGCCGCCGAACGACAGCAGCGGCAACGTCAAGCCCTTGGTCGGCAGCAACCCCATGTTGACGCCCATGTTGATGATCGCCTGCACGCCCAGCCACAGCCCGATGCCCTGCGCCACCAGCGCCGGGAAATAGCGTTCCAGGTTGGCTGCCTGGCGCCCGATCGCGAACGCGCGCATCACCAGCCAGCCGAACAGCGCCACCACGGCCAGCACGCCCACGAATCCGAGTTCCTCGGCGATCACCGCCAGCAGAAAATCGGTGTACGCCTCGGGCAGATAAAACAGCTTCTCGACACTGGCGCCGAGTCCGACGCCGAACCATTCGCCGCGGCCGAACGCGATCAGCGCATGCGACAACTGGTAGCCCTTGCCGAACGGATCGGCCCACGGATTCATGAAGCCGACGACGCGCTCCATGCGGTATGGCGAAGTCCAGATCAGCAGCAGAAAACCGATCACCAGCATGATCAGCAGGCCGACGAACAGCCGCCAGTTCATCCCGCCCAGGAACAGGATGCCCATCGCGATGCAGGCGATCACCGCGAACGCGCCGAAATCGGGTTCCTGCAACAGCAGGCCGCCGACCAGCAGCATCACGGCCAGCATCGGCAGGAAGCCCTTGCGCAGATTGTTCATGTACAGCGCCTTGCGAATCGTGTAATCCGCCGCGTACAGCACGGCCAGCAGCTTCAGCGGCTCGGACGGCTGCAGATTGAAAAAGCGCAGCGAAATCCAGCGCTGACTGCCATTCACTTCGTGGCCGATGCCCGGCACCAGCACCGCTATCGTCAGCATCACGCCGAAGATGAACAGATAGGGCGCGGCGCGCTGCCACAACGCCATCGGCACTTGGAACACGACCGCGCCGAGCGCAATGCCGAGCACCAGGAACAGCGCCTGCCGCATCAGGTAATAGGCCGCTTCATGTCCGGTGGAACGGCTCGCCCCGGCGATCGCGATCGATGCCGAATAGACCATCACCAGGCCGATCGCCATCAATATGATGCAGATCCACAGCAGCGTGCGATCGTAATCGGCAAGCGGCGGCCGCCGCTTCACGTCCGAATAGAACATCGCGTTATCCACGGCTTCGCACCAGCGCTTTCACCGCCGCCACGAACACTTCGGAGCGATGGCCGTAGTTGCGGAACATGTCGTAACTGGCGCACGCCGGAGAAAGCAGCACTGCGTCACCGGCATGGCTCAGACCGAATGCCGCGTTCACCGCCTCTTCCAGTGTCGCGGCCCGCACCAGCGGCACGTCGCTGGTCGCCAGCGCCTGCGCAATCCGCTCGCGGTCGCGCCCGATCAGCACCACCGCGCGCGCGCGCGCCACGGCCGGCGCCAGCGGCGCGAAGTTCTGCCCCTTGCCGTCGCCGCCGGCGATCAGAACCACCGGCTGCGGGAAGCCGTTCAGCGCCGCCACCGTGGCGCCGACATTGGTGCCCTTGGAATCGTCGTAGAACGTGACGCCGTCGAGCTCGGCGACTTTTTCGACGCGGTGCGGCAAGCCGGTGAAACCGCGCAACGCGTCGCGCATCGCATCGTACGGTGCGCCGATGGCACGGGTAAGCGCGCACGCCGCCAGTGCGTTGGCCGCGTTGTGCCATCCCGCGACCGGCAATTCCCGCGCCGGCATCAACTGCGTCGCGCCATGCACGAGCATGCGTTCACCGCCGGCTTCGGATACCCCCCAGTCGCCCGCACTCGCCGGCGCGTCCAGACCGAAGGTAACGGTCATCCGGCCGGGCTGCGCGGCCGCCAGCGTGCGGGCGTCGTCGCGATTCAGCACCTCCACACCGTCGCCGGCAAAAATTCTCGCCTTGGCCGCCGCGTAATCGTCGATGCCGGCATAGCGATCGAGATGGTCTTCGGTGATGTTGAGCACGGTGGCGGCATCCGGCTCGAGACTGATGGTGCTTTCCAGCTGAAAGCTCGACAGCTCCAGCACGAACACATCCGGCAGCGGCGCGCCATCTTCGATCGCGCCCAGTACGTCGAGCACCGGCAGACCGATATTGCCCGCGACCACGGTGGCCATGCCGGCGGCGCGGCAGATCGCGCCGGCCATCTCGGTCACCGTGCTTTTGCCGTTCGATCCGGTGATCGCGACAATGTGCGGCATGTGGTGATCGCCGACGAGCATCGGCAATGCGCGCGCAAAACATTCGACGTCGCCGATCACCGGCACGCGGCGCGCAATGGCATGCGCGACAGACGGCTCCTGCCGCGGCACGCCGGGACTGATCGCGATCATGTCGGCACCGGCGACAATTTCGTCAGTGAAGGGGCCGCACCGCAAGCTCACCTGCGGCAGCTCACGGGCGAGCCGCTCCGCATTCGGCGGCGCAGCCCGCGTATCGGCAACCGTCACATGCGCGCCGTGCCGCGCCAGCCAGCGCGCCATCGACAGCCCGGTCGCACCGAGGCCCAGCACCAATACGTTTTTGCCTGCTATATCCAGCATTTTTCCCTGTGAGGGGTGAGGTATGAGGAGTGAGGTGTAAACCCCCAACCCGTTCTCGGCGCCGGTGTGATCCGCTTGCCGTTCAGTTCTCAAACCCGCACTCCTCACACCTCACGCCTGACTCCTCACGTCGTTAACGCAATTTCAATGTCGACAGTCCGAACAGCACCAGCATCATCGTGATGATCCAGAATCGCACCACCACCTGATTCTCCTTCCAGCCCTTCAGTTCGTAGTGGTGATGCAGCGGCGCCATGCGGAAGATGCGCTTGCCGGTGAGCTTGAACGACGCCACCTGCAGCATCACCGACAAGGTCTCGATCACGAACATGCCGCCCATGATGAACAGCACGATCTCCTGGCGCACGATCACCGCCACCACGCCCAGCGCCGCGCCCAGCGCCAGCGCACCAACGTCGCCCATGAACACTTCCGCCGGATAGGCGTTGAACCACAGGAACGCCAGTCCGGCGCCGGCCAGCGCGCCGCAGAACACGGTCAGTTCCCCGGCACCCGGGATGTACGGAAATCCCAGATATTTCGAAAACACCGCATTGCCGGCGACGTACGCAAAAACACCGAGCGCGCTGCCGACCATCACCGTCGGCATGATCGCCAGCCCGTCGAGCCCGTCTGTGAGATTCACCGCGTTGCTCGAACCGACGATCACGAAGTAGGTCACCACGATGAAACCGATCGCGCCCATCGGGTAGGCGACGTGCTTGAAGAACGGCACGATGAATTCGGTCTGCGCCGGCAGATTGGTGCTGAATGCGATGTAAAGCGCGGCGGCGATGCCGAGCACCGATTGCCAGCAATACTTGGTGCGCGCCGACAGCCCCTTCGGGTTGTGGTACACCACCTTGCGGTAGTCGTCGATCCAGCCGATCAGGCCGAAACCCAGCGTCACCGCCAGCACCACCCACACGAAACGATTCGAAAGATCCGCCCACAACAATGTGCTGATCACGATCGCGATCAGGATCAGCGCGCCGCCCATGGTCGGCGTGCCGGCCTTCGTCAGGTGCGTCTTCGGCCCGTCGTCGCGCACCGACTGTCCGATCTTGTATATCGTCAGCCGGCGGATCATGCCGGGGCCGGCGACGAACGCGAACACCAGGGCGGTCAGACAGGCGAGCACCGCACGCAACGTGATGTAATTGAACACGTTGAATGCGCGAATGTCTTTCGCCAGCCATTGCGCCAGTTCTAGCAGCATGCACTGCCCCCTGACGGCGCAAGTGAGGCGTGAGGCGTGAGGAGTGAGGGGTTTCCGGCTCCTGCATGCCGCGTCTCATTTCTCACTCCTCGCTCCTCACTTCAAACGATTGCACCACCCGCTCCATGCGCATGAAGCGCGAGCCCTTGATCAGCATCGTCACGTCAGGCGCCAGCCGGTTTTCGATCTCGGCCAGCAGTTCCTCGATTCCCGGAAAATGACGGGCGCCCGTGCCGAACGCGCGCGCCGCCTGCTGCGACAGCTCGCCCAGCGTAAACAACTGGTCGATACCGGCAGCCCGTGCAAACGTGCCGATCTCGGCGTGCAGTTCCGGCGCCGTCGCCCCCAGTTCGCCCATGTCGCCCAGCACCATCAGCCTGACCCCGGACGCAGCGGCGAGCACACTGATCGCGGCGCACACCGAATCCGGATTGGCGTTGTAGGTATCGTCGATCAGCGTCGCACCGTGCAGCGCACGCTTGGTCTGCAGCCGGCCTTTGACACCGGCAAAGCGCGCCAGCCCCGCGGCAATGGTCTGCGGATCGATGTCGAGCGCGCTGGCTGCCGCAGCCGCCGCGAGCGCATTGCGCACGTTGTGCAGGCCCGGCACCTGCAGCGCCGCCGGCGCCGTCCCCAGCGGCGTGGTCAGAACGATCTGGCTGGCAACACCGGAAAGCGCGTAGGTCGCCGTGACGTCCGCCGGCGCGTCGACACCGAACGTGACGACCCGGTGCTGCGCTGCCAGCTCACGCCACAGCGCCGCGAAACGGTCATCGGCATTGATTGCCGCCACGCCGTCCGGCGCCAGACCCTCGAATATTTCGCCCTTGGCGCGGGCGACCGCCTCCTCGGAACCGAGCCCCTCGAGATGGGCGCGGCCGGCATTGATCACCAGCGCGACGTCCGGACGTGCCAGGCCGGTCAGCCAGGCAATTTCGCCGGTGTGATTCATCCCCATTTCGATCACCGCGTAGCGATGATGCGGCCGCAGTTCCAGCAGCATCAACGGCATGCCGATGTCGTTGTTGAGATTGCCGCGGGTGGCAAGGACGCAGGATCGAGGATCGAGGATCGAGGATTGAGGAAGCGCCTCCGCGCAGGCCTCGCTCAATATCAGCGCCAGCATTTCCTTGACTGTGGTCTTGCCGCTTGAACCTGTCAGCGCAACAACCGGGATCTGAAATTTGGCGCGCCAATATTTGGCGAGCAGACCGAGCGCCTTGCGAGTATCGGGCACCACGAGCAACGGCAGACTGTCACTCGATCCTCGATCCTCAATCCTCGATCCTGCTTCTTCATCGACCAGCGCCGCCACCGCGCCCTGCCGCGCCGCCTGCGCCACGAAACGGTGGCCATCGAAACGTTCGCCGCGCAACGCAACGAACAGTGTGCCCGGCGCCAGCGAGCGCGAATCCTGGCTCACACTGGAGAACGCAGCATCGCGGCCGCGCACTTCGGCATCCAGCGCACGCGCCGCTTCGGATAGAGACATCATCGCCGGCGCCGCACTCATGCTCGCAGCTCCGCCAGCGCGGCGCGGGCTGCCGCGAAATCATCGAACGGCAGGCGCCGACCCGCGATTTCCTGATAGCGTTCGTGCCCTTTGCCGGCGATCAGCACGACGTCGGCACGGCCGGCACCGGCCAGCGCACTGCGGATCGCGGCGCC
>JBDZVW010000508.1:0-1873 GCA_040255885.1 Betaproteobacteria bacterium | reverse complement strand
T
Organism: Betaproteobacteria bacterium; assembly: GCA_040255885.1. Classification (GTDB taxonomy): domain Bacteria; phylum Pseudomonadota; class Gammaproteobacteria; order Burkholderiales; family JBDZVW01; genus JBDZVW01. The sequence continues at coordinate 1,872 of JBDZVW010000508.1, read as the reverse complement.
GTCGATCGTCGGCCTGCTGGCGTGGCTGTTCTACCTCAACTGGAAGCTCACGTTTCTGGTGCTGGTGATGACACCGCTGATCGTCTATGTGGTGCGCAAGCTCAGCGTGCGGCTGCGCCGCAGCTCGCGCGACGCGCAGCAGGCGATGGGCGACATCACACAGGTGCTCGAAGAAGCGATCGACGGCCACAAGGTGGTGAAGCTGTTCGGCGGACAGCATTACGAAGGCGCACGTTTCGGCGACCAGACCAACCGCGTGCGGCGCTACACGATGAAGCAGGCGATCGCGGCGGCGGCCAACGTGCCGATCGTGCAACTGATCGCGGCCGTCGCGCTGGCGGTGATCATCTACCTCAGCGCCGGCGTGATCGCGAGCCGCGAAGTGACGGTGGGCTCGTTCGTGTCATTCATCAGCGCGATGCTGATGCTGACCTCGCCGCTCAAACGCATCACCGGCGTCAATGAATTCGTGCAGAAAGGCCTGGCTGCGGCGGAGAGCATTTTTGGGCTGCTCGACCGCGAAGCGGAGCCGGATCCCGGCACCGTCGAACTGCCGCGCGCGCGCGGCGAAGTGCGTTTCGAGAACGTCGGCTTCACGTATCCGGGCGCCGCACGCCCGGCGCTCGAAGCAATCACGTTCGACATCCGTCCCGGGCAGACTCTGGCGCTGGTCGGTGCGTCGGGCAGCGGCAAGACCACGCTCGCGAACCTGCTGCCGCGCTTCTATCATCCGACGCACGGCCGCATCCTGATCGACGGCCACGATACGGAAACGCTCAAGCTCGCCAGCCTGCGTTCCAACCTGGCTCTGGTGTCGCAGGACATCGTGCTTTTCAACGACACCATCGCCGCCAACATCGCGTACGGCGCAATGAACGACGTGCGCCCGGAGGCGATCGTCGCCGCGGCCGAAGCCGCGCACGCGATGGCATTCATCCGCGCGATGCCGGAGGGACTGGATACGCTGGTCGGCGAAAACGGCGTCAAGCTGTCCGGCGGTGAACGCCAGCGCATCGCGATCGCGCGCGCGCTGCTGAAGGACGCGCCGATCCTGATTCTCGACGAAGCCACGTCGCACCTCGACAGCGAGTCCGAGCGCCACGTGCAGGCAGCGCTGGAAACGCTGATGAAGTCGCGCACCACGCTGGTGATCGCCCACCGTCTTTCCACCATCGAGAACGCCGACCGCATCCTGGTGATGGATACGGGCCGCATCATCGAGGCCGGCACGCACTATGAGTTGCTTGAGCGTGACGGCGCTTATGCGCGGCTTTATCGGATTCAGTTCGAGTCGGGGGCGGAGACGATTGAGGTGGGCCCGGACGCTTAAGGTTTTTGCCTGCGCGTGGGCCGTGAGGCGGAGTGAACGAAAAGCCACGTGGTTTTATCAAGCGCCGCCCACCACCCCGTCCGCTGCGCGTCCACCCCTCCTCATCCGAGGAGGGGAAATTTCGTGCGCTGGTTGCCGAGCCGTGCTTTAAGCAGGAAAACAAGATCCAGACAAAAATCCGCACCATGCGCGGCACAGGCACTGATGTTCTCCCCTCCTGTTTTTAAGGAGGGGAGCCCGCGCAGGCGGGCGGGGGTGGTCCCGCAGCCTGCGAAACACCAACAGCGTTTTTAAAGGAAAATTAAACCGGCAGACCGGCAAAATCGAATTGACATATTGATGCTCCAATAATATGCTTTGATGCATGAGAACCACCGTACGACTCGACGAACGCCTCCTGGCTGAAGCAAAAAAACGTGCAGCTGAGACGGGCCGGACGCTGACTGCGCTATTGGAGGATGCACTGCGTGAGAACCTGGCTCGTCGGCCAGCGCGAGCCGGAAGGAAACCCGTCCGTCTCAAGACAGTGAAGGGTGACGGCA
>JBDZVW010000507.1:0-1874 GCA_040255885.1 Betaproteobacteria bacterium | reverse complement strand
CGCCGTTCCATTCCGGTTTCAGCGGCGTCTCGCCGTAGGTGAGCGGGCAGACGTCGGCGCCGCCCTGCAGCACCAGCCCGTCCAGTTCATCGACGTAGTCGGCGATGCGGATCGTACCGCGCCGCATCGGGCTGTCGGAGCCCAGCGACGGCACCATGAGCACCAGCGCACCGGCAGTCATCAGCCAGTGCGCCATCGACTGTTCCAGGTACTGCAGCGTCTTGCCGCGGAAACCCTGTTCCAGCAGCGAGGGGTGACGGAAGCGTGGCGAGAGACCGATCTTGAGCGGCTTCATGCGTCGCTCCCGTTGACGGGCAGCGTGCCGTCGTCGCGGCCCATCCACCGGTCGCTTTGCAGGCGCGCGACGTCGTTCATCGTGCCGTGCGTGGCAAACGCCGCGCGCAGCCAGCCGGCGTCGGTGCGCTGCCCACGGACCAGGTCGATAAGCTCCTCCAGCGCTGCCGTCGAACCCAGCTCCTGCGCATGCGGCGCAAGCTGTGACAGCATCGCCACAATGTCCTGCTTCAGTTCCACCCGCTGTTGCGTGTAGGCATCCGCGATGATGCCGGACAGTCCGTAGCGGCACGCCTGAAAGCGATTGTAGCTGTAGAACAAATACACATCCCGCAACGGCTCGCGTGGCCGCGCCGAAAGAAAATAATGCGCCAGCGCCTGCGCATAAGCCGCCAGCAGCGCCGCGCGCTCGACGGTCAGCGGCGTATCGAGCACGCGGATTTCGACCGTGCCGTACTCGGGCTTGGGCCGGATGTCCCAGTAGAAATCCTTCATGCTTTCGACGATCTGCAGATCACGCATCTTGTGAAAGTATGCCGCAAAATCGCCCCACGCATGAATGAACGGCGCCTGGCCGCTGAGCGGAAACGCGCTCACCGTATTCAGCCGTGACGACTGGTAGGCGGTGTCCTCGCCCTGCTGAAACGGTGACGATGCCGACAGCGCGATGAAGTGCGGCACGTAGCGCGACAGCATGTGCAGCAGGTACAGCGCATCGTCGCCGCTCGCACAGCCGAGGTGAATGTGCTGGCCGAAGATCGTGAACTGCTTCGCCAGATAGCCGTAAAGATCGAGCAGATGCTTGAAGCGGTCGGTCGGATAAATGCGCCGCTCGGTCCACTTGTGAAACGGGTGCGAGCCGCCGCCCGTCACCCGCAGGTTGAGCCGTTGCGCGGCACCGCTGACCGCGTCGCGGATGCCGCGCAGCTCGGCGAGCAGCGTTTCGTGGCGCTCGTGGATCGAGCTGTTGACCTCGATCATGCTTTCGGTGATCTCGGGCTTCACCGCGCCGGCATGCTCGGTTTTCTCCACCAGGTCGAGCAGATCGTCGGCATCACGCGCCAGATTGAAATCACGGGTATTGAGAATCTGCAGCTCGAGCTCCACGCCCATCGTGTTGCCGGCCGAGCCGCCGAATTCCATCTCATCGGCCATCAGGCAGCTCCACTCCGGATTCTCCGGCGCGCCGCAACGCGAACTGGATCATCAGCGGTCCGATCAGTTCCAGCACCACGACGGCGGCCAGCACGATGGACCCGAGCTTGCTGCCGAACTCGGGATGTTCAGCCATCGCGCTCTGCATCATCGTCACCGCGAAGCCGGACATCGGCACCAGCCCCATGCATAGCAGCGCGGCGTGTCGGCGCCGCACGCCGCTGAACCAGGTCAGCGTCAGCACGCCAAGCGACTTGCCGATGAACCGTGCAATGATGAATGCTGCCGCCAGCACGCTGCCAGCGAGCAGATCGGAGACATGCAAATTGGCGCCGCCCACCACAAACAGCACGACGAAAAACATTTCCTCAACCTGGCTCATGTCGACCGCCTCGATGCTCAGCGGCAGGCTGCCGGCCTCGATG
>JBDZVW010000506.1:0-1881 GCA_040255885.1 Betaproteobacteria bacterium | reverse complement strand
CCACGATCTGGCGAAGGGACTTGTTCCAAACCAGGCTGTAGATCTTCTTGTTCATGCTTACCTCGGCGAGTGGGAGCGTGCTTGTCAGGCGGATGGGGCTCTCCGGCCGGGGCGAAGGCGCAAGGCACCCATCGCGCCGTGCGCGATCGCACGTGCGTTGTCACCCTGAACGTGTCGAATGGTCCCGGCTACGACATCACGAGACGTGCTGTCGGTGGCGATACGGCCATGCTCTTGCCTGCCCCGCCAGCCGGAACGCAGTGGCTCGGTGAATCAGTCCACTGCGACTTCGTGCCTCTCCCCGAAACCAGTGAGGCATGGAGTGTGCGACTTGCCGCCGAGAATGCACAACAGGTTTTCGCGACGCATCTTTTGCATGAGGCAAATTCGTCGCGCCTCGATGCGCGCCGGATCCACTCAGCCCGGCTTCGACGATTCCCCGTCTGCTGGCAGACCCGCCTGCGCCGACATCGCTTCGATGGCCGCGTGCCAGCCCAACTGGAAGCGCGTGCGCGTGCCGTGCGCCTTCATCAGTTCCGCCAGGCGCCGGTTCAACGTCGCGCGGGAAATCTTCATGTCGTGGATGATGTTCTTGTCGTTGAGGCCCGCCGCCAGTAACGGGATCAGCCGGTCGGTCGCCTCGCTCAAGCGCGTGTCGGCTCGGCCGGTATCCACATGCGCGCCATCGACCGACAGGATCGGTGTCGCCTTCTCCCAGATGTACTCGAAAAGCAGGTACAGCGCTTCGAGCAGTGCGCTGCGGTGGACCAGCAGCGTGGGAGCGTTCTCCGGGTTTTCACTGACCAGCGTGATCAACCCGACGCTGCGATCCGCGATCATCATCTTGAACGGAAGCCGCGGCACCGTTCGCGGCTCCTCGCCACGCGCCATGTCGCGCCGCAGGAGCTCCAGGCCTCGTGGCGTCTCCAGGAAACTCGCGTCCGAAATCGTGCGTGCGCGCGCGGTTCCGAGCGGCTTTTCCGTCGGACTGTCGTTGGGCGCGAGCAACGGGGCGCGCTGGAAAGTCACGATGTCGTTTCGAAGCGAGGCGGAGATCCGGGAAACGACGAGCCGGAGCTGTGCAGGGCTGGTGATCAGCTCGAGGATGTGATCGTGGCCCGGGCTGCGTGTCGAGCGCTCGGCCTGTTTCGCGAGGGCCGGGATCGCGAGGCGCGCCTGCTCCAGCGCCGCCTGCCGCTGCTTGACCAGCGAATCGATCGTGAACTCGGGAGGCGCGGCGATGTACGCCTTCGGCGTCCTGGGCGAGTGGCTCGCCAGTCCCTTCGCTTCCAGGCGGTCCATCAAGCGTCGTGCGGAAGGTTGCGACAGGCCAAGCTCCTTGGCCATGTCCGCCGCGGTCGCCATGTGGTGCGACAAGAGCGCGCAGTATGCGCGTTCCTCCAACCGGGAAATGCCGAGCGCAGCGAGGTGTCCCGGAACCGCTACGGCGTCGGGAACGGAACGGATGGCATCCGGGCATGCCCCGGAGATTTCGCCGGGGGTTGGCTGGTCATCGGCGATGGAAAGATCGGGCACATGCAACGGCAGGTCGATGGACATGGAATACCCCTCATCATGCCCCTGCCCTGACAACGGCCTGCAACACTACCAGCGCCGTCGGCCTTGCGGCCGTGGCCGCGGATTCATTGCGGCACAGCATGCGCGGGTTACCCGCTAAGGTTGTGTAAATTATTGACTTGTATGGAATTAATATGAACAGTAACTGAATGTCCAAATTGCAATGTTGCGCTGCACAATGAATTGCACTACAGTAGGTGCCAGTCCAATCCCACCCTGCCTAGAGGACAAGCACCATGTACAGCCAATTCCAGAAGCAGTCGCTCGACCTCGGCAAGCAGTTCGCCGAGCAGGCCTACAAGG
>JBDZVW010000505.1:0-1882 GCA_040255885.1 Betaproteobacteria bacterium | reverse complement strand
ATCGGCTTACCGCCATACCATTCGCCTGATGAGCGCAGCGGCTGCCGCTGTCGTGCTGTTCTCCTTGTTGGATATGGTTCGCGTGACCGATCGTCTGGCGATGCCGGACGGGTACGGCGACGAAGTCGGCGGGGCGTTTCGGCACACTGGGCACCGATGACGGACGAGGATTTCTGCCGCCATCGACTCCCGGGCAACGAATCGGTCCTCTGGCGCGGCACAACGCTAAGCAGGATCCATCGGAGATGCCTCATCCGTCACGGTTCTCAGGCCCTTCCAGGCCAGATATGCGTCGGCTATATCGTCGCGCAAGCGTCGGTCGAACAGCGCGACGTTCCGGCGTTGCGCGGCCGCCCTCTTGCGGTGGGCCACGCCGGCCAGCGCGGGGTGGTGCCGCGGTGAGTTACGAGGCCCGCAGATTCGGCGTTCACTCGGCGATGCCGTCAACTACGGCGATGCGGCTCTGCGCTGAACTGGTGTTCGTGCCCCCGCGGGTCGACGTGTACCGCGCTGTGTCGCGGCGGATCCACGCGATCTTCGCCGATTGTACCACGCTGATCGAACCGCTCTCGCTCGATGAGGCCTATCTCGATGTGACCGACAACTTGCGCGGCCTATCCACCGCGTCCGCTACCGCGAAGGAAATTCGCGCACGCATTTTCAACGAGACCGGCCTCACGGCTTCGGCGGCGTCTCCTACAACAAGTTTCTTGCCAAGCTGGCGTCCACGCAACGCAAGCCGAACGGCCAATTCGTCATCACGCCGGAGATGGGGTCGGACTTCGTCGCGTTACTGCCGGTGGCGACGTTTCACGGAGCCGGGCCAGTCACCGCGGCGAAGATGCAGGGCTCAGTATTCAGACCGGCGCTGACCTCCGCACTAAGTCGCTTGGGTTTCTGCAGCAGCATTTCGGCAGATCGGCGGCGTGGTATCTCGCTATCGCGAACGGCGAAGACGATCGGCCGGTGGCTGCAAATCGGCCGCGCCACGGTGGTGACGCGCGACACGATGGGATCCCTCGCCCTCGACGGCATTGCCGCCGTACTGGCCGGGCGCCGGCCAGAAAACCTTGTGGGTTAGCGCCGTCCGTATCTTGCCACCGCCGATAATTGCTGGTTGGCATGACCTTACCGCCTGCGTTCGGCGTCGCCCGTGACCACTAACGGGCGTCACCCGATGATGAACCAGATGCGGAAAAGCAGGGTTTCAAGCCATGTCTGGCGGCGGAACCCAGCGAGCCGGAGCGCACGAACGCGCTGCCAGCGTCCGCCTGCCAGAGCCAGAGTGATCAGTGAAAGATCGGCCCGCGCCTCGGGCCGAAGCAGGTCACCGTGGTGCTGCAGGGCGGTTAAATGATGGCGCATTGTCTTTACGAACGGTGTCGGCCCGCGCCGCAATGCTGCCACACCGCGCGAGAACACATCGGGCGGCGCCCCGATCCGGTTCTCGCCGTGCTGGCGATAGAGCATCACCGGGCTGCTATCTGCGACGATCGCGCCGCCTGCCCCAGCGACCACCAGATAGCACCACCAGTCATGCAAGAGAGCGGGGCTGGGATCAGTCGCCAGCACGGTTTTGGCTGCCGTCCGATTCAGCATCACAGTGCATCCGCTTGCGATGTTCTGCGTCATTGCGGTCCGAAAGTGCGCGTGCTGCAACGCTGGTGATACCCCGATCGGTCGGAGTTTGGCGTCAGTGACAATCTGCCGTGCGCAGTATAGCGCGGGCGTTGAGCTCGGGATTGTGCGCAGCGCCCGTACACCGCGCGCCAGCTTGTCAGGCAGCCAAACGTCATCTTGGTCGGCGAACGAAAAATATTGGCAGCCACTTTGGACGGCGTTGTGCAGCAGCCGGCAGTAGCTTTGCGTGATGCCGATGTGA
>JBDZVW010000504.1:0-1883 GCA_040255885.1 Betaproteobacteria bacterium | reverse complement strand
CCCAGTGGCGGCTCACCAGTTGCGCCGGAACCGTTCCGGTATTGGTGATCGTGATGGTGTACGCGAACACGTAGTGTTCGTTCTCGGCGTCGGACTGCTCCGGAATGAAAATACTGTGCGCGGTTACCGTGATGTCGTGATTGTCGTCGCTCATTATCGATCCGTGAATCCGATGGCAGCGTGCCGGTGACAAACAGGCTCGCAACGCTATTGCACAACATTTCGCACAACGAGGCAAGCTGCGTTCGGCGCTGCCGATGATGGGCGCCGCGCATGATCGCATGTAAAATGACGACATCAACCGATTTCCTCGATCTCGCACACATGTACCGCATCGCACCCAGCGTCCTGTCGGCCGATTTCGCCCGCCTTGGCGACGAAATCCGCAACGTCATTGCGGCGGGCGCCGATCTGATTCATTTCGACGTGATGGACAATCATTACGTGCCGAACCTGACGATCGGGCCGCCGGTGTGTGCGGCGATCCGGCCGTACGCGACGGTGCCGATCGACGTGCATCTGATGGTGAAGCCGGTGGACCGCATCATTCCCGATTTCGCCGCAGCCGGCGCGTCGATCATTTCGTTTCACCCCGAAGCCTCGGAGCACATCGACCGTACGATCGGACTGATCCGCGAGCACGGCTGCAAGGCGGGACTGGTGTTCAATCCGGCGACGCCGCTTGATTATCTCGACCACGTGCTTGGCAAGCTCGACCTGGTGCTGATCATGTCGGTCAATCCCGGTTTCGGTGGCCAGCAGTTCATTCCGGAAGCGCTCAACAAGCTGCGGACGGTAAGGCGCCGCATCGATGACAGCGGGCGCGACATCTGGCTCGAGATCGACGGCGGCGTCAAGGTCGACAACATCGGCGAAATCGGACGCGCCGGGGCGGATACGTTCGTCGCCGGCTCGGCCATCTTCGGCGCCGGGGATTACAAAACAGTCATTGGCCGCATGCGTGCGGAACTGGAGAAAGACTGATGGAGAGCCGCACCGTTGAAGCCGACACTGAAACCCTGTTGCCGGTCAGTGCAGTCATGTTCGACCTCGACGGCACGCTGCTCGACACCATTGCCGACCTGGCGGCTGCGGTGAACCAGATGCTGGCGCATCTCGGACGGGCGCCGCTGCCGGTGCAGACGGTGCGGACCTTCGTCGGCAAGGGCATCAAGGTACTGGTCGAACGCGCGCTCGCCGCGACTGCGGAGCACAACGACGACGGCCTGCTCGATCGCATACTGCCGTTCTACAATGACTGCTACGCGGCCGCCAACGGCGAACAGACCACCATTTATCCCGGCGTCATTGAGGGGCTGGATGCGTTTCGCGCCGCGGGCCTGCCATTGGCGTGCGTGACCAACAAATCGGAGCGTTTCACGCTGCCGCTGCTCGATCGCACGGGACTGGCACCGTATTTCTCGCTGGTGGTGGCGGGTGATACGCTGGCCAGAAAAAAGCCGGATCCGCTGCCGCTGCTGCATGCGTGTGAGACATTCGGCATCGTGCCGGCGCGCATGCTGATGATCGGCGACTCGGCGAACGACGCGGTCGCGGCGCGTGCCGCCGGCTGCCCGGTATTCTGCGTACCGTACGGCTACAGCGAAGGCCTGAATGTGCGCGAGCTCGACGTTGATGCTATAGTATCGACCCTTGCCGCTGCTGCGAGACTCGTTCAAAAAGCACCGTCATGAGCCACCAGAATCGGAGAGCTGTAACGCAAACGATCCCCGCCCGGGCCCTCTGGCGCCCCTGGCGCTGCGGGTTCGCGCGCTGGCGTGCGTAACGATCGATCGCACGATCCGCTTTCGTTTCACCGCTTCTCCGTTTTTTCTGGAGTGATTCATGACTGAAGCCGAATTCAACCGGCTTGCGGCGGCCGG
>JBDZVW010000503.1:0-1887 GCA_040255885.1 Betaproteobacteria bacterium | reverse complement strand
TCGGCCAGGTTGTTGACCGCGCGTTCCCGCAAGGTCTGTCCATCCACGGCGTAGACGCTGCCGGGAACCTGTGCCTGTGCCGCACGGATCGACTCGGCGCGCGTGCCGCGCACCTCGATGGTTCCGAGCGTAGTGCTGTGGTTCGAGGGCGTCGCGGGTGTCTGGCTGGATGCGGCTTTGCTGGTGCTGCCGCCTTGGTGCGGTGCGGCGACCGCGGCCTTGGCAGATCGAATTTGCGATGGAGATGCGGCGAAGGCGGGCGCGCCGGGCATGACGAGCGCGCACAGGAACAACGATGTCACACGTGCCAACGCGGGCTCCCGGCGGAAAAAGTGTGCTCAGGATAGGCGGAACGCCGCGCGCGGCAACGCGGCAAATTGTCGCAGCACCTACGTGCGGGGTCGCTCGCGCACCGGGTGTTTTTCCAGCTTGCGCTGCAGGGTGCGCCGGTGCATACCCAGCCGGCGCGCGGCTTCCGAGATGTTGCCGTGGCATTCGTGCAGGGTGCGCTGGATGTGTTCCCATTCCAGCCGGCGCAACGGCAGCATGGTTTCCGGTGCGTCGATCGGTTCCGGCGTCGCGTCGTTCCCGGTGAGCAACGCGCGCACCACGGTGTCCGCGTCCACCGGTTTGGCTAGGTAGTCGTGCGCGCCACGCTTGATCGCTTCCACCGCGGTCGCGATCGAGGCGTAACCGGTCAGCAGCAGCACGCGCATCGAAGGTATTTCCGCAAGCAACGCCGGAATCAGTGCGAGGCCGCTGTCCTCGCCGAGCTTGAGATCGACCACCGCGTGGCGTGGCTGCGCCTCGCGGGCGCGTTGCAGCGCATCCGCCGCGGTTTCGGCGCAAACCACTTCGAAGCCGCGACGCCGCAGTGCGCGCGACAGCACGCCGGCGAACACCGCGTCGTCCTCCACGAGCAGCAAACCGCCGCGCGGTTCCGGCGCCTTCATCCGGCAATCCCGTCCGAGAGCGGCAATCGCACAGTGATGCGGGTACCGTCGGCCGCGCGATGGGCTTCGAGATCGCCGCGAAGCCGTTCGATGGTCGACCGCGCCAGCGCAAGCCCCATGCCGAGCCCATGCGCTTTGCTGCTGGCAACCGGCATTCCATCGAAAGGGCCGTCCTCGAAGCCATCGCCGCGGTCACCGATCACGAACTCGACGCGGCCATCACGCACGTCGACCTCCAGCGTCACCGACCGCAAGGCGTTGCGCGCGGAGGCATCGAAGGCGTTCTGCATCAGGTTGAGCAGTGCGTGTTCCAGCCCCGGCTGGACTTCGATGGCTTGTTCTGGCGCGGCGACGCGAACCGACACTTCGGCTTCGGGGCACAGCAGACGGAAGCGCTCGACGTTGGCGTCGACATATTCGCCCAGGGTGCTGGTTCGCGCGACGTTCGAGAGCTGGTGCCGACCGTAGTCGACCATGTTGCACAGGATGTCGCGGCAACGCTCGACCTCGCCCACCATGATCCGGACGTCGTCGTGCAACGCCGTGTCGCCGTCGCGGCCGGATTCGAGTTCGGGCAGCAGCGTCCGCAACGTCGAGAGCGGGGTGTTGAGTTCATGCGCGGCCTCGGCGGCCTGCGTCGCGATGGCGAGGATGCCCTCGTCGCGCAGCAGGCGCTCGCGCAGGCGTTGCGTCGCGTCGCGTTGTGCGCGCAGCGAGGCAGTCATTCGATTGATGAACACGGCGAGCAGCAGCACCGCAATCGAAAAGTTGATCGCCATGCCGGTCAGGTGCAGCCGGAATCCGTTGCCGCCGTGCATGGGCATGTCCGGAAGGGGCACGTATCGGACGATCAGCGCTGCGTAGACGACGGCGGCCAGCGCGACCACCGTGGCGGTGCCGCGCGCGGACAGCGCCGCGGCCGACAGCGCCACCG
>JBDZVW010000145.1:1224-7060 GCA_040255885.1 Betaproteobacteria bacterium | reverse complement strand
TGGCGTAAAACCGCGCCGCGTCCTCGGCGCCGCCATCGTACCAAAGGCAAACCGTATTCTTTGCTGGCGTTGTCATATCACTTCTCCATTGAAATCGGAATTCGTACTATTCCGGCACGGCTTCACCGGGCTTCACATTGGCGGTCTAATGCCATGGTTCAGGCGCGCCCCAGCACCCGGCGCGAGGGCGTCGCCCGCAACCGCCTGCAAGCTTCATTGGCTTTCCCCACCCAAACTATTCAAACCTTCCAGTGCGCACCTCGCCGCTGCGCGCGTAGCGGGTGAGCAGCACACCGCCAGGCGTGCTGGTCGAGTGCGCCACGATGAAGGCCGACGGCTGTGCGTTGTCGCCGAACAGGCGCTTGCCGCGCCCAAGCACGATGGGACAAATCATGAGCCAAAGCTCGTCCACCAGCCCGGCCGCAAGCAGTTGCCGCACCGTGTCGGCGCTGCCCCACGTCAACAGGTTGGCGCCGTCCTGCCGTTTGAGCACGCGTATCGCGCCGGCAGGGTCGCTCCCCAGCGCATGACTGTTTTGCCAGTCAAGCGTATCGGATCGATGTGTGGCCACGTGCTTGGGCACGCTGTTGAACACGTCGGCGATGGCGTGACCGGCCGGTACGTGCGGCCAATACGCCGCCCATATGTCGTAGGTGCGACGCCCCAACAGCAATTCGAACGGCTGCGAGAGCAGGTCCTGCACGTATTGGCCGGTCGCTTCATCGGCATAGGGCACTACCCAGCCGCCGAGGCGGAAGTCGCCGCTGGAATCTTCTTCAGGCGCGCCGGGGGATTGAATAACGCCATCCAGACTGATTTGTTCGGCAACGATGAGCTTGCGCATGCTCTTCTCCAGGTTCGTTCTCTTGAAGTTCTCCTACGGGAATGCCGACGATCACCACGACCAATCAGGTTTATCCCTTAACGGATGGTCGAACGAGACTCTGCAAAATCGACAGTGCGATGCCCGCTTGAACGAATTGCGAGGCAAAACCGCATTGAGATGCGCGGTGCTTCGTCATATGGGTTTGCCCGACGCATGACTCGAAAAGAACGTAATAACGTGTCCCGCCGGCTCTCGAACGGTAAAGACTTCGTAATCGATCTGTGGCCGAGCTTCAATCGGTGATGGAGAGAGCCCCTCGAAAACGAAGCGTTCGTGAGTGCCTCGCAGGTCATCAACCATGAGATCGAACGGAGCCTCGCCGGGTATGACCTTGTCACTTTTCATCATGATCAGGTGCGTTCCGCCCCTCATCTCGTAGACCGATACGGCGGCCCCGTCAAATATGGGGCGCATCCCGATTGTGCGCATGAATTGAGCCGTTTCGGTCATGCGGTCGGTATGCAAGACAACATGTGCAATGCCTACATGGGGCCGTTCGCCTACTTCGTTCATGTTCTTTGCCTGGAAGATACTGCATTTGATCATCACGAGTTCCCTGAAACTGCCGTCTGCAGCCTGACGCCTGATTTAAGCCGCGCCGCAAAGCGGCGTCGGCTTGAAAGAACGGTTAGGAGAGTGACCTATGTCATCTGGTCTGAGATGCATACTGAGCAACGCCGTTCCCGAATGACCGGTTTTCCCTGCCCGGAAGATTGCCTCGGCTTTGCTCCGGAACGGCTCCAAATCCATCCAGCAAAATAGAAAAGCACTCAACTCTCGGCTTGCTCAATGTCGCCTCCTGTTTGGCGAAGCCTTTTGATGCCAGATGCGCGAATTAAGCCAACCCGGCTTGAATGTCGGGATCCGAAGGGTCACGGACCCCGAGCGTAACGGAATGCCCCTTCTTCGCCCAACTCCTTACGAATACGGTCTGAACTTGCGCTGATGAACCCATATTGTCCCACCCGTGCTCAGTGAATATGCCCAATAGTCATCGTAGAAGACGGAAGCGACGGCAATATCAGCGGCGCCGATATCTGTAGGGTCGATCCGGACTGCAGGCGAACCAGGGAAAGGCAGGCGCAACGCCGAAACGGCGGACAACGATCAAATTCAGCCGCGCGAAACGGCGTAGCGGATCAAAGCTTTTCTTCGTGCGGCTTCTGCGGGAAATGCATTATGTTGCCAGATTTGACCCCATTTTCCTCTTCGCGGCCGAGCGCCGGCCGCGCCCGCCCTTGGCGGTCTGCCTTGCCGCGTCTTCGCGCAGGCACTCCTCCAGTCGCGCCAACGAGGGCTGGTGCTTGTTGCGCAACGTGACCAGAAACGTCTGGAGGCACGCGTGACGCGACGGGATTTCGCGCGCCGACAACACATGCTTTTGCGGAAATACTTCCAGCACCGAACGCGGCACCAGGCCGACACCCACACCGCCCGCGGCAGCGGCGAACAGCCCGTGATATGAGGCGAATTCCAGCATACGTGCCGGTACGATATGCTGCGAGTCCAGCAACTGCTCGAACCGTTTGCGGTAAATGCATCCCGGCTTGTTATAGACCAGCACGGCGCCGGCTGCGAGACGCTTCGGCTCCTGCAGCATCACGCTGTCGCGCGCGCCCACCAATACCAGTTCCTCCTCATACAGCGGCACGCTGCGGAAGCGGACGGCATCGACTTCGTCGCCGACGATCGCGGCATCAAGTGTGCCCGCCTGTACGTCCGCCACCAATCCGCGCGAAGACGTGGTCTGGAGGTTTATCCAGACCTGCGGATAGCGACGGTGGAACTGGGCCAGCGGATACGGCAGGCGACTCGCGGCCACGCTTTCGATTGCACCCAGCCGGATCTTGCCGCCGGTCTCCCCGCTGCGCACCGCGATGCGTGTCTGTTCGGCCAGTTCCAGTAATCGCCGTGTGTAATCCACCAGTTCTTCGCCGGGCGCGGTCAGACGCAGACGCTGTCCTTCGCGGTGAAACAGCGTCACGCCCAGCGAGGACTCCAGCTGGTGAATGCGGCTGGTGATGCTGGACTGCGCACGATGCAAGCGCGCCGCGGCGCGCCCGATGCCGCCCGTTTCCACCACCGCCTGGAAGGCTTCCAGTTCCGGAATATCCATATTCGATTCTGTCGATGCTTATATTCGATATTATTCGCTTTATTCGATGTTTGAACAAGCCTAGCATGCGACCTCACGTTGGCATTGGAGGTCACATGCATTCCCCCTTACGTTCAGCGCTTGCCGGCATGGCCATACTCGCGTTGGCCCTTGGCATCGGCCGATTCGCGTTCACGCCGCTGTTGCCGCTGATGCAGGCCGACTCCGGCCTGAGTCTCGTCAATGGCGGCTGGCTTGCCTCGATCAACAACGTCGGCTATATGCTGGGCGCGCTCGCCTGCATCGCGCTGTCGTTACCTCAACGTCCCACGCTGCGCGGCGGCATGTTGTTGCTCGCGCTGGTCACGCTGGGCATGGGCCTGGCCGTCGCGCTGCCGTTGTGGATGCTGTGTCGCTTTGCGGCGGGCGTGGCTGCTGCGTTGCTGACGGTGCATGGCATTGCGTGGGGCACGGCGCAACTGCGAGCGCAGCGGCGGCCCGGACTGGAATCGCTGCTGTTCAGTGGGCCGGGGATTGGCATCATCGTCACCGGAGCCCTGGTTGCTGCCGCTCATGGATCCACTATGGATTCAGCGCGCTGGTGGCTCGTCTTCGGCGTATTGAGCGCGCTCGTTGCCGCGTCGCTGTGGCACGTACTTGCGCCCAATCACGCGGCTGCTGCAGCGACCGCCGGCAACTTGAGGCAACGCGGCACACCGTGGCCACTGGTTTTGATCTACGGTTTGTTGGGCTTCAGCTACATCATTCCCGCGACATTCCTGCCGCTGATCGCCGACGCGCAATTGCACATGCCGGCGCTGCGCGAGTGGTTCTGGCCGCTGTACGGTGTGGCAGCGGTGCTGACGACATTGTTGCTGGGCGTGTTGCCGACGCCGCGCAGCAATTACGCGGGATTGGCCGTCTGCCTCCTTGCGCAGCTGCTGGGTATTCTGTTGTGTCTGTACCGGCCGCAGCTGGACAGCCTGCTGCTCGGCACCGTGCTGCTGGGCGCCATGTCGATGCCTTCGGTGATGTTCACGATGCGCGAGGCGAACCGGGTGGCCGGGCACAATCCGACGCGCCTGATCGGTGCGCTGACCGTCGCGTTCGGCATCGGCCAGATTGCGGGGCCGGTGGTAGCCGCCACGTTGGTGACGCATCGGCACGGTTTCGGCGCACCGCTCGAACTGGCCGCGTTTGCCACGGCGGTCGCGTTGTTGATGGCGCTTACCATCGCCTCACCGTTCGCCCGGGTCAGCGGCTCGCGAATGCGTCAATTGCTCGGCAGGTGAACGGTGATCGAGTGAATGGGCGTTCGCTCCCGAACGCGACCGCACGCGAAATGGCGTGTCCGCTGCTGCTTCAAAACGGTAACATCACCATGGGATCGTCCCGTTCTCGTCCGAGAAGGTGCCTGTCGGACCATCCGGACCGAGGAGCGCGAGCCGAACAGGCTCGCGAGCAGCCTCCTCGACCGTGCGTCTGCCCTCAAAGTTATTCATCGCCGTCACCGTGAAACCGGGCGCCGCCGAATTGACTTTGATACCCGATGACTCCAAGTCCAGCGCGAAAGCGACGGTCACAGCGTTGAGAGCTGCTTTCGACGAAGAATAGGTGACGCCGAACATCTCACGGCGGCGCGACTCACTCGGGTCCGAAGCCAGGGTGAGCGAAGCCCTGCCGCTCGATACGTTGACGATGCGCCCGCCTGGTGCTTCACGCAGCAGCGGCAGCATTGCCTGGGTGACGGCGATAACGCCGAATACATTGGTCTCGAATACCGCGCGCACCTCATTGAGCGAGGCAACGCTCGCGCGGCCCGTCTTGACGATTTCCGCAAGCGGCCGCCCCCGCTTTCCCGCGTGCGCGATGCCGGCATTGTTTACCAATACGTCGAGGCGGCCAAGTTCGTTGCGGACGCGCTCCGCTGCGGCGTCAATGGATGCTTGATCGGTCACATCAAGCTGGATTGCGCGGCCATCACCTTCGATACTCCTGGCCGCTTCTTCACCGTTATCAAAGTTGCGCGACCCAACGAGCACGGTAAAACCGTGCGCCGCGAGGCGCTTCGCAATCTGAAAGCCGATTCCCTGATTGGCTCCGGTGACCAGCGCAACGGGTTTGTTTTGCATGATTGTTCTCCGTTTTCATGAGCGTTCACCCGGGTGAACATTCTCACCATGTAGCTTGTCTTCGCCTCACCGTTCGGTCGGGTCAGCGGCTCGCGAATCCGTCAATCGCTCGACCAGTGAAAGCTGATCGCTCATCCACGTCGTAGAGTCCACGAGCTACTTCAGGCGCCCTGGCCGGACTGTGGAAGTGGACGGACTTCCATCATTCGAATCAGGCCGTGATCAATGGTGAAGCGATGACCGACGTGTTCATCGGCTATAACGGTTCCGGCCATGTCACGAACCACCTGATGCACATCTACCAGGATCCGATCGGCGTTCTCCCAATGAAAAGCAACCGGCTCCACGTGCGGATTGATCTCGCTCCATTGCTCTGTCCAGTAAGCGCGAACCTCTTCAGGCCCTTGTACGAAACCGCCTTTGAACGCTCGCGGCCAAGCCACATCCGGAGTCATCAGCGCGACGGCAGCATCAATATCCCGCGCGTTGAAGGCTGCGTAAGCCGAGCGAAGCAACTCGATTTGCGGTGCAGATTGGTCTGGCATAAGTAATATCCTCAAGATTCCGAGTAGCGAGTAACGCCCAAGCTCAGTCGCCACCGGAGGGGCGGAGCCCGCGAAGAGGACTTTAACCGCGCCAGCGATTAAAGCGGTCGACTGCGGCGCACTGTTGGCTCATAGGCGGATTCGCCGCTCGTCGCTTTCAGGATAAGGATACTCCATG